>PLSK01000023.1 GCA_003165155.1 Mycobacterium sp.
TTCGTGGTGCGCGAGGTCGAACCCGTCTTGCACGAGCTGGGGACCGACCAGGACGAGGCGGCGGCGACACTGGGTTCCAGCTGGTGGCAGACGTTCTGGCGGATCACACTGCCATCCATCCGGTGGGGCCTGACCTACGGCATCGTGCTGACCGTTGCCCGCACTCTGGGTGAATATGGCGCCGTCATCATGGTGTCGTCCAACCTGCCGGGGAAGTCGCAAACGCTGACGCTGTTGGTCTCGGACCGCTACAACCGCGGGGCCGAATACGGCGCCTACGCGCTGTCGACGCTGCTGATGGGTGTCGCAGTGCTGGTGCTGATCGTCCAAGTGATTCTCGACGCCCGCCGGGCGCGAGCGACCAAAAAGGCCTGACAAGGAGACGGTGAAATGACGGCCGAGTTGACCGACGCGGGGACCGACCACGCAATCATCGTTCGGGACGCCAGCAAGCGCTATGGCGATTTCGTCGCATTGGACCATGTGGACTTCGTGGTGCCCACCGGTTCGCTGACGGCCCTGCTGGGACCCAGCGGTTCTGGCAAGTCGACCCTGTTACGTGCCATCGCTGGCCTGGATCAGCCCGACACCGGAACCATCACGATCGGTGGTCGCGACGTCACTCGGGTGCCGCCGCAGCGTCGCGACATCGGATTCGTGTTCCAGCACTATGCGGCGTTCAAGCACATGACCGTGCGCGATAACGTGGCGTACGGGCTGAAGATCCGCAAGCGGCCCAAGGCCGAGATCAAAGAGAAGGTCGACCACTTGCTGGAAGTGGTGGGACTGAGTGGGTTTCATGGCCGCTATCCCAACCAGCTCTCCGGTGGTCAACGACAGCGAATGGCACTGGCCCGCGCGCTGGCGGTCGACCCGCAAGTGCTGCTGCTCGACGAGCCGTTCGGCGCACTGGACGCCAAGGTCCGCGAAGATCTGCGGGCCTGGCTGCGGCGCCTACACGACGAAGTCCATGTCACCACCGTGCTGGTCACCCACGACCAGGCCGAGGCACTCGACGTGGCCGACCGGATCGCCGTGCTCAACAAGGGACGCATCGAGCAGGTCGGATCCCCGACGGATGTCTACGACACCCCGGCCAACGCGTTCGTGATGTCGTTCCTGGGTGCGGTTTCCGCGCTGAACGGGGCATTGGTCCGACCGCACGACATCCGGGTCGGCCGCAATCCCGAATTGGCGGTCGCGGGCGGCGACGGCACCGCGGAGTCCATCGGGGTGGTGCGCGCCACCGTCGACCGGGTAGTGGTGCTGGGGTTCGAGGTCCGCGTGGAGTTGACCAGCGCAGCCAATGGGGGCCCTTTCATCGCCCAGATCACCCGAGGCGACGCCGAGGCGCTGAACTTGCAAGAGGGCGACACCGTCTACGTGCGGGCCACCCGGGTGCCGACGCTCCGCGACGACGTGACCGTCCCCGGTAGCGCGGGCGATCAGCCCACGCTGACTTCTGCTTAATCCGGGCCTAATCCAGGCGTAATCCGTTGGCGGCGAGCTTAACTCGGCGTCAACCCGGGCTGCCCGTTCGGGCCGAAGAGGTATAGAGAGCCGAAGCCGCCCTGAGCGCCAACGCCCGGGGTCATCCCTATGCCGCCATTGCCACCGGCGCCGCCGATGCCGAAGAAGATGGAGCCGTAGCCGCCCTGGGCGCCATTGCCTCCGAAAGCCAAGTCGGCCGCGCCGAACCCGTCGCCGCCGGCGCCACCAACGCCCAAGAACACACCACCGAGGCCGCCGAGCCCGCCGACCCCGCCCGTGCCGCCGGCCTGGGACGCGCCACCCTCACCGCCGACGCCGCCGATACCGGCGAAGATGCCGCCCATGCCGCCGTATCCGCCGACCCCGCCCGTTCCGTCCGTGAGGTTGGCTCCACCGGCACCACCGTTGCCGCCGGTTCCGAAGATGAGTCCGTCGCCTCCACCGCCCTGGCCGCCCTGGCCGCCAATGTTATTGAAACCGTGGGCCGACCCGCCGGCGCCGCCGTTGGCTCCCGTGCTGAACATATTGAAGAGGAAGTTGCCGCTGCCGCCGTCCCCGCCGGCGCCGGCGACCCCGTTGCCGTCGAGGGCCCCGCCGGCGCCGCCGGCGCCGCCCAGGCCGTAGAGCACGCCGAGGCCGTCGCCGCCTTCACCGCCCCAGCCGGCGACGAAGCCCTCTCCACCGGCCCCGCCGATGCCGCCGTTGCCGGTAAGCACGCCGCCGCTGCCGCCGAAGCCGCCGTCGCCGGCGACGCCGCCACTGGTAGCGGCCCCACCGATTCCGCCGGCGCCGCCGTTGCCGAAAAGGCCGACGGCGCTGCCGCCGTCGCCGCCGTAGCCGGCGAACCCGGCTTTAACAGCCCCGCCGGCCCCACCGATGCCGCCGTTGCCGAACAAGAACCCGCCGCTGCCGCCGCTGCCGCCGTTCTGGCCGGCCCCGCCGGATCCGCCGTTGCCGCCGTTACCCCACAACAGGCCGCCGTTCTGGCCGTTGGCGCCCGTCCCGTTGGTGCCGTTGGCGCCGTTGCCGATCAGCGGGCGCCCCAGCAGCGCTTCGAACGGCGCATTAATGTCATTTTGCGCAACCTGCTGGGCGTTAGTGGCCTCGGCGCTGGCGTACGAAGCGGAGCCCGCATTCAGGAGCTGGACAAACTGCTGATGAAAAGCCGCCGCTTGGGCACTGAGCGCCTGATAGGCCTGCGCGTGTGCACTGAACATCGTCGCGAGGGCCGTGGACACCTCATCTGCGCCCGCGGCCAGCACCCCCGTCGTCGGGGCCACCGCCATTGCGTTGGCCGAGCTGATCGTCGAGGCGACGTTGGCCAAATCCGTCGCCGCCGCCGTCACGTATTCCGGTTCCGCGAATACCAAGGACATTCCGACCTCCGAACGACGTGGCGACCGCCCGAGGATCGCCGACCAGCAACGCCCTGACTCAACACGCCGCTGATGAGACGGAGCTATGAGCGTGCTGGGTTCGAATTATCAATCCGAACGAGCGTTGTTGTGGCAAGTACACCAGGGGAAGTTAGCTACCGATCCCAACAACGCCTGGAACCATCGAGCGGGTTCGGCGGTGCGAAGCTGACGAGGCTGTTGTGCTGAGCAGGATCCCGCTTCGATGGCCGGATGTTCGAAAATCTTTTTAAGCCAACATATATCTCAAAGATTCAAACTGACCGGTTGCCGCGCTCAGGCTGCGGCGCGCTGGGCACTCGCTTCGTCGAAGCGGTCCAGCACGGTCTCCGCGACCAGCCGGTGCGGTCCGAGGGGGGCCGCCATGGCGATCCCGGCGTCCTCGGCGAATCGGCGCACCCGGTCCGGTAGTCGCCCCGGCGCCAGAAACCACGGCGCGATGACTACCCGACGCGCGCCCCGGCGACGCAACCCGTTGGCGGCTTCGGCCAGCGACGGTTCCTGCCGGGTGGCGAACGCGGTCGTCACGGCTGCCCAGTGTGTACCGATGGCGAGCTGCGGCGCGACCGCGGCGGTGCGGGCATTGGCCGCGGCATCCGACGAGCCGACCGCCACCACGAGCACACCGAGCGTGTCGTCGAGCCGGGAAACCCCCAACTCGGTCAGTCGCTCACCCAGCACAGAAACCAGACGGGCGTCTTCGCCGAGCGTTTCGGCCTGTCGCACACGGTGACTGGCGCCGCACCGCGCGATCTGGGCGGGGATATCGACGCGGGCATGGTAGGCGTCCGCCAGCAGCAGGGGAGTCACGACCGCCTCGCCGGAACACCCGTCGAGCACGTCGATCAGGTTCGGTCTGTGGATCTCGCAGAACGCGACCCGCACGTCGAGGCCGGGCCGTATACGCCGCATCCGCGCGGCGACCGCCTGCGCGTTGGTCGCCGACCCTGGGTCCGCACTTCCGTGCGCGGTCAGCACCAGCGCAGTCACGAGGCGTGCAGCCCGCATTCGGTTTTGTTCAGTCCCTGCCAGCGCCCGCTGCGTGCGTCGGCGCCCTCGACGGGCCTGGTCGTGCAGGGCGCGCAGCCGATCGACGGATAGCCCTCATAGACAAGCGGATTCACCAAAACGTCGTGCTCGGCGATGTAGTCCTGCATGTCCTGATCGCTCCACGTGGCCAGCGGGTTGATCTTCACCAGCTTGAACGCCTCGTCGAAGCTGATGAGCGGGGCGTTGGCGCGGGTCGGTGCCTCGACCCGGCGTAGCCCCGTCACCCAAGCCGAGTAACCGGCCAGCGACTTGCCCAGCGGCAGCACCTTGCGTTGTCGGCAGCACTCGCCCGGGTCGCGGGAGAACAGGTCTTTGCCCAGCAGATTGTCCTGCTCGGCCACGGTGCGTTCCGGGGTGACGTTGAGCACCCGGATGTCGTAGACGGACTCGATGGCATCCCTGGTGCCGATGGTTTCCACGAAGTGGTAGCCGGTGTCCAGGAACAGCACCGGTACGCCCGGCCGCACCTGGGACGCCAGGTCGACAAGCACGCCGTCCTGCATGTTGGAGGCAACCACGTATTGGCAGGTGGCCCCCCCGCGGGGTCCGTTGACGCCGCCGAAGTTCTCGTCGGTCCACCGGAGGAGCTCGGAGGCGCTGGCGCCCTCGAGTTCCGAGTTGCCGCGGGTCGCCAACTCACGCAGCTCGGCCTCGGTCGGCGTGATTGCTTCGATGCTCATCGCAGGTCTCCTTCATCAGCGCGGATAGCCCACTGCGCGAACCGTTCACCTTCGGTGCGGTGTTTGACGAAGTTGCGCGCCACGCGATCGATATAGTCGCCCAGCTCGTCGCTGGTCACCTTGTGCTGACGCAGCTTTCGGCCGAAACCGCTGTCCAGGCCGAGGCTGCCGCCCAGGTGCACCTGGAAGCCCTCGACCGTGCCGCCTTCACCGTCGTCGACCATCTGGCCCTTGAAGCCGATGTCGGCGATTTGAATTCGCGCGCACGAGTTCGGGCAGCCGTTGATGTTGACGGTGATCGGCACGTCAAGCACCGAGTTGATGTCCTCGAGCCGGCGCTCCAGCTCGGGAACCAAAGATTGTGCCCTGACCCGTGTTTCGGCGAATGACAATTTGCAGAATTCAATTCCGCTGCACGCCATCAGGTTCCGGCGCCAATGCGATGGCCGCGTTTGCAGCCCCAGCGCATCCAGGCTGGTGGTCAGGTCGTCGAGCTTGTCGTCGGCTATGTCGAGAATGACCAGCTTCTGGTAGGGGGTGAACCGGATCCGATCCGAGCCCGCTTGCTGCGCCAGGTCAGCCACCGCCGTGAGAATGCTGCCGGACACCCGCCCCGCGATCGGGGCCACCCCGACGGCGTTGAGCCCGTTCTTCAGCCGCTGCACGCCGACGTGATCGATCGGATGCTTGACCGGCTCAGGCGCCGGGCCGTCGATGAGCGGACGCTTGAGGTACTCCTGTTCGAGAACCTCGCGGAACTTCTCAATGCCCCAGTCCTTGATCAGGAACTTCAGCCGCGCCTTGGCCCGCAGCCGCCGGTAGCCGTAGTCACGGAATATCGAGGTCACCGCCGCCCACACCTCGGGCACCTCTTCCAGAGGCACCCACGCACCGACCCGCTGGCCAAGCATCGGGTTGGTCGACAGGCCGCCACCGACCCAGAGGTCCAGGCCGGGCCCGTGCTCGGGATGGTTGACGCCGATGAACGCGATGTCGTTGACCTCGTGCACGACGTCCTGCAGACCCGAAATGGCGGTCTTGTACTTGCGCGGCAGGTCGGCGAACTCGGGGAGACCAATGTAGCGGCGCACGATCTCGTCGATCGCCCACGTTGGGTCGAGCACCTCGTCGAGCGACTCGCCGGCCAGCGGCGAACCGAGCACTACGCGAGGGCAGTCGCCGCATGCCTCGGTGGTGTGCAGTCCGACCTGGTCCAGGCGCCGCCAGATCTCGGGCACGTCTTCGATCCGGATCCAGTGGTATTGCACGTTCTGGCGATCGGAGATGTCGGCGGTGTCTCGGGCGAACTCGGTCGAGATCTCACCGAGCGTCCGGAGCGCGGCTGCTGAGAGTGCGCCACCGTCGCAGCGCACCCGCATCATGAAGTATTCGGCCTCGAGCAGGTCGATGTTCTCGTCACCGGTGAAGCTGCCGTCGTATCCCTGTTCGCGCTGGGTGTACAGGCCCCACCAGCGCATGCGGCCCCGCAGGTCGTTTTTATCGATGCTGTCGAAGCCCTGCTTGGCGTACACCTTTTCGATGCGTTCCCGCACTTCGAGCGGGGGGCCGGCCTGCTTGAACTCTTCGTTGGGATTCAACGGCTCGCGATCCCCCAGCGCCCACTGGCCCTCACTGCGAGCCTTTCCCGGGCGGGCTGTGGTCATTCGGCGGTTCTCCTTTGCGAACATCGCCAGCTTGGACGCGCAACACGCCGGTTCTATTCCGGGCGGCGCAGATCCGGCGGCCAGCTGAAAGTAGCGGTGGGCTGGGTCTACGACATCAAGACGGACAGCTACAGCTGCAGACACGCTTGAGATCGATATGCCGACGCTCCACCAGCGCAACGCGCGAGTTCGACTTGGCGACGGTCACGCTGCCATTCTGCCATGGATGCCGATCAGCCACGCGACCAGGTCAGATTTGTCCTCACGGTGATTTTTTCCCGCGAAAGTGCAACTGCCGACGGCGCTTCTCGGGCAATGCGTTGCCAGTTGCACTCTCGCGGCGCGACGATGCGATCATTTGGCATGGCCCTTCGCGAGGCATCGGCTGACCTGCCCGACATACAGCTGACCCCGGGCCATCCGTTTGGGATGTACGTGCATGTCCCGTTCTGCATAACGCGCTGCGGATATTGCGATTTCAACACCTACACGCCGGCCGAGTTGGGTGGGGTCAACCCGGACGCCTGGCTGCTGGCGCTGGGGACCGAGCTGGAGCTCGCGGCCGCGCGCCTGGACGCACCGACGGTGAGCACCGTGTTCGTCGGGGGAGGGACGCCATCGCTACTGGGCGG
>PLSK01000306.1:0-1682 GCA_003165155.1 Mycobacterium sp.
CCGTCGTATCAACACCCGCCCGCGTGGGACCTCGCGGGCCGGCGCGGCGATCACGTTAACGGTGTGGTCGGCAGGCGAGCGGCCGACCGAGCGTTCAGCCACGCCGGGCTTCGGCGTGACGACGTCGATGTGCTGGAACTCTACGATCCGTTCTCGTTCGAGATCATCCGGCAGCTGGAGGCGTTCGGATTCTGCGGCGAAGGCGAAGGTGGGCCATTCGTCGCCGACGGCCACATTGCCCCCGACGGCAGCCACCCGATCACCACGGACGGGGGGACCATGTCCTTCAGCCACGCGGGCGCCAATCCGCAAATGATGCAGCGGGCCATTAGAGCCGTCCAGCAATTGCGCGGTGAGGCAGGCACGCTCCAAGTGCCGGACGCACATATTGCGTTGTGCAGCAACGGGGGAGCGGGCGCCTTATTCACAACACTGCTGATCTTGGGAGACGAACCGCTGTGAATTTCGAGACGTCCGAGCCGCTACGGCCACAAACCGGGCCGGTGCCCCATGCCAGCAGTCAGGTCAGCGTTCCGTTCTGGCAGGGATGTCGATCCGAGGAGCTGCGTTATCAGCGCTGCGCGGCTTGCGGCCTGGCGAACTTCCCGCCAACGGAGAACTGCCGCCAATGTCTTTCGGCTGAATTGCACTGGACTGCGGGTGGTGGTGGCGGCGAGATATATAGCTGGACGGTGGTGCACCGCCCGGTGACCGCGGAATTCGAACCGCCTTATGCTCCGGCGATCATCACCCTGGACGAGGGATACCAGATGTTGACGAACGTCGTGGGGATTGCGCCAGCAGACTTGGCGATAGGAATGCGCGTTCAAGTGCAATTCCGCAATGTGGGTACGGATTTAACGCTTCCCTACTTCACCGGGGCAGGGTAGGCGGCGGTGAGTCCGTCGCGCACCAGCAGCGGGCTGCCTGTTACCGCCTACCTCGTCCTGGGTGTGCTGGCGGCCAACGACGAACAACTGACCGCCGGTGAAATCAAGACGCGCGCTGAACTTTCCGTGGGCCACTTCTATTGGTCGCCGTCGGTCAGCCACGTGCGGCGCGAATTGAACAGGCTATTGGCGCGGGGGATGGTCGGTGAGATCGGTGCTCAATCCGGCAAGCGCGCCATCACGCTGTACGAGACCACGGACGCCGGGCTCGATGCGCTTCGCCGCTGGGTGCAACACTTTCCGGGCCAGGATCAGGTCGTCATCAAGCACCCGGTCATCCTCAAAACCTGGCTGGCTCGAGGCGAGGATCCCGAAAACGTCATCGATACGTTGGAGCGCCATCTCGAGGCGACTCGGGCCCGCCTGGACGAGGCGCTGTGGTCGCGGCAGCGTTCCCGCGAGCTCGGCATCGCCGATGATCCGGAGCAGCGTTTCTCCTTCGCCGTCCTCGACTACGCGATCCGCGGCCTGTACGCCGAGATCTCCAACATTGAGCAGCTGCGTGACGAGATCGCTGCCGGGACAAGCAGAGATCCCGCCAAACGAGCGCGACGGTCCAAGGGTCAGATCCGGCGGCGGCTGCGAGTAGCGGCCGGTACGCCGAGGCATTCGGACCCGACTATCTGAGGGAATTGCGGGCGGACTGGCCCGCATGATCGCGCTGGACGCAACCCACGCCTCCTAATCCTGGGCCGAAATCCGGTAGGCGGTGCCACGCTCCTCGCGCACCCA
>PLSK01000306.1:1732-5596 GCA_003165155.1 Mycobacterium sp.
ACGGCGTACACCGCGGCACGGCTCACAGCGCTGTGGCGCAACAGGATCCGTTCGATCGGCGCGGCCGCCAGATTCTCGCCGTCCACCCGCATCCAATCGGCGGTGCGCCCGGCGAGGTAGATCCAGCCTTCGGAATCTTTGTAGGCGAGGTCCCCGGACCAATACATGCCGTTACGCATGCGTTCGGCGTTGGCGTCAGGGTCGTTGTAGTAACCGGTGAAGAAACCCGATCCCGAGGTGTTGACCAACTCGCCGACGGCTTTGTCGGCGTTGGTGAGCGCACCGTGGGCATCGAATTCCGCTACAGCGCATTCGGTGATGGTGTCGCTGTGGTAGATGGCGACGCCTTCGGCCCCTCGTCCGATTGAGCCCCGGGGCGTCCCGGGTTCGCGGATGATCATGACTGCGTTCTCTGTTGAGCCGAAGCCGTCTTCGACCTGAACGCCGAAGCGGCGCGCGAACTCCTCAATGTCCTTGTCGTTGGCCTCGTTACCAAAGGCCACCCGTAGCGGGTTGTCCGAGTCGTCGTCGCGTGCGGTGGTGGCCAGGATGTAGGCCAGCGGCTTGCCGACGTAATTCATGTAGGTGGCGCCGTGCCGGCGAATGTCATCGAGGAAGTTGCTCGCCGAGAACTTCGCCGGCACAATTGCGGCGCCGGAGCACACAGCCGGCGCCCAACCCGCCACCACGGCGTTGGAGTGAAACAGCGGCATCGACACGTAGCAGGTGTCCTGCTCGGTAAGGACGAAACGCTGGGCCAGAGAAAGGCCGGCGACCGTGGCCATCAACTGAGAAACCAGCACCGCCTTAGGATTTCCGCTGGTGCCCGAGGTGAAGATCATCATGAACGGATCCAACATCTCGACCTGCCGATGCGGGACCAGAGCACCGGCGCCGGCGATCAGCCGGGCCCACAACCGTGTAGACGTGTCGAAGACGCGCGTGCCCGTAAGGTCCAGACCTTCCAGCAGTGGCCGATGTTCGGCGTCGGTCACGACGATCTGACAATCCGCCCGCCGGATGTCGGCGGCCAGGGCCTCGCCCCGTCGCGTCGTGTTAAGACCGCACAGCACATAACCGCCCAGGCCGGCTGCCGCCATCTGGGTCAGCATGTCGGGTGTGTTCCCCAAAAGAGCGCCGATGTGCATCGGCCGGTGCGGATCGGCGACACCGAGAAGGGCTGCGGCACAGGCGGCCGACTCCGAAAGATATTGAGCCCAACTCAGTTGCAAATCTGCGTATTTCACGGCAACGGCGGTATCGGAGATACGCCGGTGCAACAGCGACTGAATCGTGTCGGTCATGAATCTCCGGGTCCGCTCTCTCTATCTGGTCGTTGTCAACGTCGTGCCGCTATCCGCCCACCATCATCAGGCCACCGTCGACCGCGAGCAGTTGCCCGGTGATGAAGCCCGAACCTGGCCCGGCCAGGAAGACGAGCACGGGCCCGAGGTCCGTTGCGGGGTCTCCCAGGGCCCCGCCCAGCGGAATCATCGACTTGAGTTGCTGGTCGATGAGGGCGCTGGCGTCCGGGCCGAGGAAGTCCCTGAACCGGTCGGCACCGGGCGTCTGTACCGCGGGCGCCAAAGCGTTGACGGTGACGTTGTCGGCGGCCCAGGTGCGGGCGGCGGATCGGGTCCACGCCTGCACCGCTCCCTTTGTCGCGGCGTATACAGCCGACATCGGGCTACCCATAATCGCTTCGGAAGACCCGAAGTTGATGATCCGGCCGCCCTTGGGGTCTTGGCCCTTCATCGCGGCGTAGGCAGCCTGATTGGTGAGAATGGTCGCCTTCACGTTGGTGTCCAGCAGGAAAGAGATTTCGTCGGCGCTGATGTACCCAGGGATTCCGGGCTGCCAGAGGCCCGCGGCGTTCACCAACACGTCGAGGCCGCCGAGCTTATCGACCGCTTGCTGCACCATCGCCGAGACCGCCTCGGCGTCGCGCGCATCGCATTGCAGCCAGGTGGCGGCGAGATCGTCCGGCGGCGGGGTTTGGTGATAGGTGGCGACGATATCGGCGCCCGCCGCGCTGAGCACTCCAACCGCGGCAGCGCCGATACCCGTCGCGGCTCCGGTAACCAGGATCCGCCGGCCCCGCAGGGTTGGCGTGACGTTTGACATGACGGAAACGCTACCAAGCCGTCCAGCGCTCATTCGGCTCCGAATACCGGGGGACCGTCGCCTGGCAGGGCAGGACCATGTTGTGAGGTTTCATTCAGGCACCTGGCAGGTCGAGAACCTACAGTTGGGAATTGTGATGAACAACGGCAGCACGGCTATCGCTTTGCGCGGCGCCGCGGCCATGTTTGTCCTAATGGTCGGATGCGGCGCGGCAGTCGGTGCGCAGCCGAGCGCACCGACATCCGGCACGCCGGATTCCGGCGGTCGTACTGGCGGCGGCGCATTGCCTGTGGTTCCCGCCAGGCTTGCCCCACTGCCGGAGCCCGGTGGCTGCATTATCGGCCTCGACTGTGGGTGCATCCGCGGCGTCACTTGTGTCGGCACTGTCCCGCTCCACAAGCCCGCTCCCACTGGTAGCCAGCCGCAAGATGCTCCCCCGCCCCCAGCCCCGGCCCCGTAGCGGTTAGTAGGTGACTCTGATGCGCGTGCAATTCAGCTGGATCGCCGGGCTCTCCGTTTTACTGGTCGCATGCGCTACGGTCGCCGGTGCTGCGCAGCCGAGTGGACCTGCGCCGGCCGCGACGGCGACGAGCGCTCTTTCCAGCGCAGCGCCGTCGCCTCCACCCGTTCCGAGCAGTCCTAGTCATGGTGGTGCGTTGCCCGTGGTCCCCGTCGGCGGAGGCGCCTGCATCATTGGTCTCAATTGTGGATGCATTCGCGGCATCACCTGTCCCGGTACTGTGCACCACCCTCCCGCTCCCGCTAGTGAGCATCCGCCCGATGCCCCCGCCGGCCCGGGCCCCGGCCCCGGCGGCGGCTGAAGGAACTAGGCGCGTACCGCGACCGTGGAAAGCAGATCGGCGAGCCGATCCGGGCGGTCCAGCATCGAGAACGTCCGCGCCCCGTCGATCACCTCGAGACGGGCGTTCGGGATGGTAGCGGCCAGTCGTTGGCCATCCTCCTGGGCGAAGAAGACGTCGTCAGCCGACCACGCGATGAGCGTGGGCTCGTCGAACTCCGGCAGCCGCGCAGCAACGCCGGTGGCGACTTCTGTGCGCAGCGACAACGACAACTGGCGCAGGTCTTCGGCGACCGCGGCGTCGGTTAGCGCCGGCCGCACCCAGACCTCGGTGAGATCGTCGATGTTGCTGTGCGCCAGGCCGTCAAACGCGCGCTTGCGCGCGACGGGTGCCCGCAAGGCCTGGATCGCGGTACGGAACACGGCCTTCGATTTAGCCGCCAGGATCACCGGCTTGAGGATCGGTGGCGGAAAGTGTTCGAACGCATCGCAGCTGGTCAGCACCAGCGCGCCGACCCGCTCGGGATGATGCACCGCGACGAGTTGGGTGACGAGACCGCCGGTGTCGTTGCCAACCAGCACGACGTCCTCGAGGTCAAGGGCGGCAAGAAAATCGGCGACGATGTGTGCGACGCCAGCGATGGCCTGGTCGGCGCCGGGGCGCAGTGCCTCCGGGTGTGCGCCCAGCGGCCAGGTGGGTGCGATGCACCGNNGCACTAATGTCGATCGACGGCATCGAGGACTCCTATTCCGAGAGGTACTGTTACAAACAGTCTGTCTGTTCGTAAGTTACCAACAGGTTGTATGGAAATCAAGAGACGCACTCAGGAGCAGCGCTCCGCGGCGACCCGCGACGCGCTGATCTCGGCTGCCCGCGGTCTTTGGGGCCAACGGGGCTACGCGGAGGTGGGTACGCCGGAGATCGCCACGGTCGCCGGTGT
>PLSK01000293.1 GCA_003165155.1 Mycobacterium sp.
CGATCGGGCCCCACGCCACCGCCCACCCCGGGTGGTCGGCCAAAAAGAATTTCTGCCAAAACGTTTCGGGCACCCACGCGGCGATCGCGCCGGCGATGAACAGGCCCAGAATCAGATCCCGCAGTATCGCCAGCCACTCCATGACGAACACGTGCGAGACAGAGGTGAAGCCCTCGGCGGAGAAGAGTCGCTGCCAGAACGATCCGTCCCGTTGGATGGACATGTCCATGGCAGCGTGGCCTTCCATCGAGCCGGCCAGGCCGCGGTCGGCTTGCTCGCGAGCGGCATCGATGAGCCGGGAGCGCACGAACAGCCGGAACAAAACAGCCAGCACCACGATCATCAGCGGCCCGCCAACGAATTCTGCGGCGGTGAATTGCCAGCCCATCAACAGCGCGAGAATGATGCCCAACTCCAGTACCAGATTGGTGGACCCGATTTCGAACGCCATGGCCGCGGTGAAGTTGGCGCCTTTTCGGAAGAGCGACCGGGCCAAAGCCACGGCGGCGTATGAGCACGACGACGACGCCGCTCCCAGGCCGGCTGCGACCGCCAGGGTCCGCGGCCGGTCGTCGCCCAGCACGGCCACGATCGTCGAGCGACGCACCACCGCCTGCACCACTGCCGACAGGCCGAACCCCAGGATCAACGCCCACAGGATTTCCCACGTCATCGACCCCGTCAGCGCCAATGCATGCCCTACCGCTGCCACCATTGTTCCCGTCACTCGGTCCTCCGTGTAGATCACCCCTTGGGGGTACTAGTCAAGGGGTGTTCGGCTCCCGCGTCAATAGAGAAATAACCTGGTCAACGCCGTAAACTCGCGACAAGTCGGAAGATGCGCCGCACCCGTCCACCGCGCATCTGATCAGATCGCTGTGGCGTACCAATCTCCGACACACCGGCCCGCCACCACCGTCACAGACGTAACACCAGGCACACTGGTAACAACAGGATTCTTGCCAAAACGCCAGGAGGGCATGGCCGTGTACCGAGTCTTTGAAGCGCTGGATGAACTGGGCGCAATCGTCGAAGAAGCCCGTGGCGTGCCGATGACCGCTGGTTGCGTGGTGCCTCGCGGCGATGTGCTCGAACTGATCGACGACATCAAGGATGCGATACCAGGCGAGCTGGACGACGCCCAGGACGTGCTGGACGCGCGTGACTCGATGCTGCACGACGCCAAGGCACACGCCGAATCCATGGTGTCCTCGGCGACCACCGAGTCGGAGTCGATGCTGAACCACTCCCGCGCAGAGGCCGACCGCATCCTTTCCGATGCGAAAGCGCAGGCAGACCGGATGGTGAGCGAAGCGCGTCAGCACAGCGAACGGATGGTCGGCGAGGCTCGCGAGGAATCCATTCGCATCGCTACCGCAGCCAAACGCGAGTACGAGGCCAGCGTCGGCCGTGCCCAAGCCGAAGCCGACCGCCTGACCGAAAACGGCAACATCTCCTACGAGAAGGCCGTGCAAGAGGGCATTAAGGAACAGCAGCGCCTGGTATCGCAGAACGAGGTGGTGCAAGCCGCGAACGCGGAATCCACCCGCCTCATCGACACGGCGCACGCCGAGTCCGACCGGCTGCGCGGCGAGTGCGACATCTACGTCGACAACAAGCTCGCCGAATTCGAGGAATTCCTCAACGGGACAATCCGCTCCGTCGGGCGTGGCCGCCACCAACTCCGCACCGCAGCCGGCACGCACGACTACGCGACGCGGTAGCCGGCGGATCCGGTTGGCCCTGGCTGGGCCCTGACGCTGCGCGACAGGCACCGTAGGATTCGGCTATGGCGCGGCAGCACAGCACCGCAGCAAAGCGACACCCGGCCTCGCCGCTGACGGTTGACATCATTCGGCTGGGCCGACGCCCGGGATCGATGGTGACTCTGCGCAACACCGTCCCCAACCCCTCGCGCATCGGTGCGGCATCGATCGCGATCGAGCAGGGCGCTCCGCTGGATCTGGACCTGCGGTTGGAGTCGGTATCGGAAGGCGTGTTGGTGACCGGGACGGTGTCCGGCCCCACCGCCGGCGAGTGCGTCCGTTGCCTGACCCCGCTCGAGGGACGTGTGCAAGTGGACTTGACCGAACTGTTCGCCTATCCCGACAGCGCGACCGAGGCGACCACCGAGGAAGACGAAGTCGGGCGCGTGCTCGACGACACCATCGACCTCGAGCAGTCGATCGTCGACGCCGTGGGACTCGAACTCCCGTTCTCTCCGCTGTGCAGGCCGGATTGCCCGGGATTGTGCCCTGAGTGTGGTGTTCAACTGGCGGAAGAGCCTGGCCATCATCATGACCTGATCGACCCACGTTGGGCCAAGTTGGCGGAAATGTTGCCGCCGGACCCGGCTGAACCACCTGAGCCGGACGCACCGCGGGGTGAGCGGTGACGTCAAACCACATTCTGCTCGACGCGCTCGGGGTGGACCTGCCCGACGAGCTGCTTACGCTGGCGTTGACTCACCGCAGCTACGCCTACGAAAACGGCGGCCTACCGACCAACGAACGCCTCGAGTTTCTCGGCGACGCAGTCCTGGGCCTGACCATCACAGACGAGCTCTACCACCGTCACCCCGACCGGCCCGAGTCGTATCTGGCCAAACTGCGGGCCGGCGTCGTCAACACACACGCCCTGGCTGACGTCGCGCGAAACCTGTGCGAAGGGGGTCTCGGCGTTCACCTCTTCCTGGGGCGGGGCGAGGAGACCAGCGGGGGAGCCGACAAGTCCAGCATCCTGGCGGACGGTATGGAGTCGCTGCTGGGCGCTATCTACCTGCAGCACGGAATCGAGGGGGTCCGCGAGGTGATCCTGCGAGTGTTCGGCCCGATACTGGACGCCGCTCCCACGCTGGGAGCCGGGCTGGACTGGAAGACCAGCCTGCAGGAGCTGACCGCGGCTCGCGGCATGGGTACGCCGTCGTATCTGGTCACGTCAACCGGCCCCGACCACGAACGAGAATTCACCGCGGTGGTCGTCTTGATGGACGTCGAATACGGAACAGGTGTGGGCCGTTCCAAGAAAGAGGCCGAGCAAAAAGCCGCGGCAGCGACGTGGCAAGTGCTGGACACCGCCGGAAAAACATCCGTCTAGATGCCAGAGCTGCCTGAAGTCGAGGTGGTGCGCCGCGGCTTGCAGGCCCACGTGGTGGGCAAGGCGATCACCGCGGTGCGGGTGCACCACCCCCGGGCGGTGCGCCGCCACGAGGCCGGGCCCGCCGACCTTACGGCCCAGTTGCTCGGCGCGCGAATCACCGGAACCGATCGGCGCGGCAAATATCTGTGGTTGCTCCTCGATTCCGAGCCGCCGGGGTCGGGATCGGACACTGCGCTGGTCGTCCACCTCGGCATGAGCGGGCAGATGTTGCTGGGGGCCGTCCCGCGCGCCGATCATGTCCGGATCTCCGCGCTGCTCGACGATGGGACCGTGCTGAGCTTCGCAGACCAGCGGACCTTTGGAGGCTGGATGCTCGCGGACCTGGTGACTGTGGACGCAAGCGTGGTGCCGGTGCCCGTCGCCCACCTGGCGCGTGACCCGCTCGACCCCCGGTTCGACCCCGATGCGGTGGTGAAAGTGTTGCGGGGCAAGCATTCCGAGATCAAGCGTCAGCTGCTGGACCAGACGGTCGTGTCCGGGATCGGCAATATCTATGCCGACGAGGCGCTGTGGCGGGCCAAGGTGAACGGTGCCCGGATCGCTGCCACGCTGACCCGCAAGCAGCTGGGCGCGGTGCTGCAGGCCGCCGCCGACGTGATGCGTGACGCGCTGGCCAAGGGCGGGACCTCGTTTGATTCGCTGTACGTCAACGTCAACGGCGAGTCCGGTTACTTCGACCGATCCCTGGACGCCTACGGGCGTGAAGGCGAAAACTGCCGGCGCTGCGGAGCCGTGATGCGCCGGGAAAGGTTTATGAACCGTTCGTCGTTCTACTGTCCGAGGTGCCAGCCGCGCCCCCGACGGTAAGTTTTCGTGGGTGCGCCGCGCCGAGACGAAAGGAGTGCCGATGACTGAATTGTGGGTCGAACGGACCGGGTCCCGCCGGTACACGGGATACAGCTCGCGAGGCGCGCAGGTACTCGTCGGCTCCGAGGACGTTGACGGCGTGTTCACCCCCGGCGAGCTGCTGAAGATCGCGCTCGCGGCGTGCAGCGGGATGTCCAGCGACCAGCCACTGGCCCGCCGGCTCGGTGACGATTACAAAGCTGTTGTCAGGGTGTCCGGCGCGGCGGACCGCGAGCAGGAGCGGTATCCGCTGCTGCAGGAGTCCCTCGAGCTTGATCTGTCGGGTATGAGCCCGGAGGACAAGGAACGCCTGCTGGTGGTCGTCAACCGGGCCATCGATGCGGTGTGCACGGTCGGGCGCACCCTCAAATCGGGCACGGTCGTTGATTTTGAAGTCACCGATGTCGGAGCCTGACGTCCGGCTCACTGCTTCGGTGCACGGCGAGGTCCAGGGTGTCGGTTTTCGCTGGTGGACCCGCTGCCGGGCGCTCGAACTGGGTCTCACCGGATACGCGGCAAACCAGGCCGACGGCCGCGTACAGGTTGTCGCCCAGGGGCCCCGTGCGGCCGGCGAGAAATTGCTGCAGCTGCTGCGAGGGGGCGATTCGTGGCCCTCAAGGCCGGGCCGCGTCGACCGGGTTGTCGCCGCCTTTTCGCAGCCAACGGAGCAGTTCAGCGGGTTCGTCGAGCGCTGACCCAGCGCCGTCCAGCGCCGCGAAAGTGCAACTGGCGACGGGGTCACTCGAGCGATGTGTTGCCAGTTGCACTTTCGCGGCGTTCTCAGCGGTAGTCTGGCACGCCGTGTACCTCAAGAGTCTGACGCTTAAGGGCTTCAAGTCCTTCGCGTCGCCGACGACTCTGCGTTTCGAGCAGGGCATCACCGCAGTGGTCGGGCCCAACGGCTCCGGCAAATCCAACGTCGTCGATGCCCTGGCGTGGGTGATGGGGGAGCAGGGAGCAAAGACGCTACGCGGCGGCAAGATGGAGGATGTCATCTTCGCGGGCACCTCGTCACGCGCCCCGCTGGGACGCGCCGAAGTCACCGTTACCATCGACAACTCCGACAACGCGCTGCCTATCGAGTACTCCGAGGTATCGATCACCCGCAGGATGTTCCGCGACGGTGCTAGCGAATACGAAATCAATGGCAGCAGTTGCCGTTTGATGGATGTCCAGGAGCTGCTGAGTGACTCCGGCATCGGCCGCGAGATGCACGTCATTGTCGGGCAGGGCAAGCTGGACGAGATCCTGCAGTCGCGCCCCGAGGACCGCCGGGCGTTCATCGAAGAAGCCGCGGGCGTGCTCAAGCATCGCAAGCGTAAGGAAAAGGCCCTCCGCAAACTCGACGCGATGTCAGCCAATCTGGCCCGGCTCACCGATCTGACCACCGAACTGGGCCGTCAGCTCAAACCCCTGGGCCGGCAAGCCGAGGTGGCCCGTCGCGCTCAGACCATCCAGGCCGATCTGCGCGACGCCCGATTGCGGCTGGCCGCCGACGACCTAATGAACCGGCAGGTGGAGCGGGACGCGATCTTCGAGGCCGAGGCCACCATGCGCCGGGAGCACGACGAGGCCGCCAGGCGGCTGGCGGTCGCATCTGAAGAGCTGACTGCGCACGAGACCGCACTGGCCGAGCTCTCGGTCCGGGCCGAGTCGGTCCAGAACACCTGGTTCGGGCTGTCCGCCCTTGCCGAACGAGTCGCCGCCACGGTGCGCATTGCCAACGAACGCGCTCAGCATCTCGACCTCGAGCCGGCGCCGACCGGCGACGCCGACCCCAGAAAACCCGAGGAGCTGGAAGCCGAGGCCGAACAGGTCGCCGTCGCTGAGCGGGAGCTGCTGGCTGTGCTGGCCGAGACGCGCATTCGGCTCGACGCCGCCCGTGCGGAGTTGGCTGACCGTGAGCGCGAGGCGGCCGAGGCCGACCGGGCCCATCTGGCCGCTGTCCAAGCCGAGGCCGACCGGCGCGAGGGTCTGGCGCGGCTCACCGGTCAGGTGGAGACCATGCGGGCGCGCGTCGAATCGATCGACGACAGTGTTGCCCGGTTATCCGAGCGCATCGAGGTTGCCTCGGCGCGCGCGCAACAGACCCGGGCGGAGTTCGAAATCGTGCAGGCCCGCGTCGGTGAGCTCAACCAGGGCGAGGTTGGCCTCGACGAGCAACACGAACGGACGGTGGCTGCGCTGCGGTCGGCCGAGGAACGCGTCGCCGAACTGCAGGCGGCCGAGCGTGGCGCCGAACGCCAGGTGGCCTCGCTACGCGCCCGCATCGATGCGCTATCGGTCGGGCTGCAGCGCAAGGACGGCACCGCTTGGCTTGCGCAGAATCACACGGGCACAGGACTTCTCGGTCCGATCGCCAAGTTGGTCAAGGTCCGGCCTGGCTATGAGGCGGCGCTGGCGGCGGTGCTTGGTTCGGCGGCCGATGCGCTGGCCGCCGAAAGCTTCGGCGCGGCACGGTCCGCGGTGGCCGCGCTCAAGGAAGCCGACGGAGGCCGCGCGGCGCTGGTCCTGGGTGATTGGCCTGCCCCCACCGATGCCGCCCCGGCTGGCGTACTGCCCGCTGGGGCCCTGTGGGCGCTCGATCTGGTCGAGGCGCCCCCGCGGCTGCGCGGCGCGCTGATCGCCATGCTTTCGGGCGCGGCCGTGGTCAACGACTTGGCCGCGGCGCTGGATCTGGTGGCCGTGCGCCCGCAGTTGCGCGCCGTCTCCATCGACGGTGATCTGGTGGGCGCCGGCCGGGTGAGCGGCGGCTCGGATCGCAAGCTCAGCACCCTGGAGGTCACCTCCGAGATCGACAAGGCCGGCCACGAACTGGCCGCCGCGGAGACGCAGGTGGCCCAGCTGAGCGCCGCGCTGTCCGGTGCGGTGACCGAGCAGACCGCCCGTCAGGACTCCGCCGAACAGGCTTTGGCCGCGCTCAATGAATCCGACACCGAAATCTCGGCGATGTATGAGCAGCTGGGCCGGCTGGGTCAGGACGCGCGCACTGCCGCAGAAGAGTGGAACACGTTGCGTCGGCAGCGCGAGGAGCTGGAAGCCGGTCGCGCCACCACCCTCGACGAGGTCACCGAACTCGAAAGCCGGCTGCACAACGCCCAAGAGACCCAGCAGGTGGGTGCGGCGGAGCCTAGTCCCGCACTCGCCCGGCAGCAGATCGCCACAGCCGCCGAAACCGCCCGCGGCGTCGAAGTGGAAGCCCGACTGGCGGTGCGCACCGCCGAGGAGCGCGCCAACGCGGTGCGCGGGCGCGCGGATTCGTTGCGCCGTGCGGCCGCCGCCGAACGCGAAGCACGGGTGCGCGCCGAACAAGCGCGGGCCGCACGACTGCGGGCTGCCGGGGTAGCCGCCGCGGTGGCCGACTCCGGGCGGCTGCTGGCAGAGCGGTTGACCCAGGTGGTTCAAGCGGCGTCGGGAATTCGCGACGCACTGGTGACCGAGCGCCAGCGGCGATCGGTGGCAATGGCCGCGGTGCGTGACGAGGTGAACACGCTGGGCGTTCGGGTTGCCACGCTCACCGACTCGCTACACCGCGACGAGGTGGCCAACGCCCAGGCGGCGATGCGTATCGAGCAGCTCGAGGAGATGGTGCTGGAGCAGTTCGGCATGGCGCCGGCCGATTTGGTAGCCGAGTACGGCCCGGATGCCGCGCTGCCTCCGACCGAACTCGAGATGGCCGAGTTCGAGCAGGCCCGGGAGCGGGGTGAGCAGGTGGTCGCGCCCGCTCCGATGCCGTACGACCGGGCCACCCAGGAGCGCCGGGCGAAACGGGCCGAGCGTGAGCTGGCCGAGCTGGGCAGGGTGAACCCGCTGGCGCTGGAGGAGTTCGCTGCGCTGGAGGAGCGCTATAACTTCCTGGCCACCCAGCTCGAGGACGTCAAGGCGGCCCGCAAGGATCTGCTCGGCGTCGTCGACGATGTGGATGCCCGCATCTTGCAGGTGTTCAGCGACGCATTTGACGACGTGGAGCGGGAATTCCGCGGCGTGTTCAGCTCGCTGTTCCCCGGTGGTGAGGGCAGGCTACGGCTCACCGATCCGGACAACATGCTCACCACCGGGATCGAGGTGGAGGCTCGGCCGCCCGGCAAGAAGGTATCCCGGCTTTCGTTGCTGTCCGGTGGTGAGAAGGCGCTGACGGCGGTCGCGATGTTGGTGGCTATCTTCAAGGCCCGCCCGTCGCCGTTCTACATCATGGACGAAGTGGAGGCCGCGCTCGACGACACCAACCTGCGCCGCCTTATCGGCCTGTTCGAACAGCTACGGGCCCAGTCGCAACTCATCATCATCACGCACCAGAAGCCGACCATGGAGGTCGCTGACGCGCTTTACGGTGTGACCATGCAGGGCGACGGCATCACCGCGGTGATCTCGCAGCGGATGCGGGGTCAGCAGGTGGAGCAGCTGGTTACGAATTCCTCCTAGATTTACCCAGGTCCGCTGGGCTGCCGCCCCGGGCGGCGCGGGAACGGGGTTAAGGGGCACATCGGATTCGCATAGCGTCCCTGGAAGGATGTCAGCGTGACGCAAGGTCTTTGGATTGCCATCGCGGTTATCGGTGTCCTGGTTCTGATTGCCGCGCTGGTGCTGGGCCTGGTGCGCTACCGTCGGCGGCGGATCAGGCTCTCGCCGTCATCCCAGCAGCCCGAGCCGGGCGTACTCGACCGTTCGGGCGGCTACACCGCGTCCTCCGGCATCACATTCAGCCAGACCTCGACGCTCGAGCCGACAGCTCCGCCCGTCGAGCGGATCGACACCAGCGGCCTGCCCGCCGTGGGCGACGACGCGACCATCCCGCGCGACGCGCCGAGACGCACGATCTCCGACGTAGCACTTCCCGAACCTGAGCTGCCCGAAGCCGAGCCAGAGCTCGACGCCATCGCGCCGCCCGACGGCCGATTGGAGCGACTGCGCGGGCGACTCGCCAGATCACAGAATGCGTTCGGGCGCAGCATGTTGGGCCTGATCGGCGGCGGCGATCTGGACGAGGACTCGTGGCAGGACGTGGAGGACACCCTGCTGATCGCCGACCTGGGACCGGTGGTCACCGAGTCGGTGGTCACTCAACTGCGGAGCGCGCTTGCCGGCGGCAACGTGCGCACCGAGGCCGACGCACGGGCCGTGCTGCGCGAAGTGTTGATCAAAGAACTGCAACCCGACATGGACCGCTCTATTCGCGCCCTGCCGCACGCCGACGCTCCCGCGGTGTTGCTGATCGTGGGCGTCAACGGCACCGGAAAGACCACCACGGTGGGCAAGTTGGCCCGGGTGTTGGTTGCCGACGGGCGGCGTGTGGTGCTGGGGGCGGCCGACACCTTCCGGGCGGCCGCGGCTGTCCAACTGCAGACTTGGGCGGCCAAGGTAGGCGCCGACGTTGTTTGCGGGGAGGAGGGCGCCGACCCGGCGTCGGTGGCGTTCGACGCGGTGGACAAAGGCATTGCGGTGGGAGCCGATGTCGTGGTCATCGATACCGCCGGGCGGCTGCACACGAAGGTCGGGCTGATGGATGAACTCGACAAGGTCAAGCGCGTGGTGACCCGGCGCGCAGCTGTCGACGAGGTTCTGCTGGTGCTCGACGCCACGATCGGCCAGAACGGACTCGCCCAAGCGCGGGTATTCTCCGACGTCGTCGACATCACCGGCGCCGTGTTGACCAAGCTGGACGGAACGGCCAAGGGCGGCATTGTGTTCCGCGTCCAGCAAGAGCTTGGGGTCCCCGTCAAGTTGGTCGGTCTCGGTGAAGGTCCCGATGATCTGGCGCCGTTCGAACCCGCCGCCTTCGTCGACGCCCTGCTTGGCTGAGAGCCCTTCACACGCCGAGCGCGACGTTAATCCTGACGAAACATGCTCGCTCTATTGCCGAAACAACTATTGCGCATGGTTCTGGATCAGGCCACAGGCAATACGTCTGACGGCCATTCATGCTCAACCGGAGGTGATAGCGAGTGGCATTCCCGATAATGGGCCAACCGGATACCGGCGATACCGCCTGGATGTTGGCGAGTTCCGCACTGGTGCTGTTGATGACGCCAGGTCTGGCGTTTTTCTATGGCGGCATGGTGCGTACCAGAAGCGTGCTCAACATGATCATGATGAGCGTCAGCGCTATGGGCGTGGTAACCGTGCTGTGGGTGCTTTACGGCTACTCGATGTCATTTGGTGACGACAAATGGGGCGTCGTAGGCAACCCGACCGATTACTGGGGCCTGAAAGGCCTGATTGGCGGCAACGCCGTGAAAGCGGCCGGCAGCACTCCGGCGACCGATATCCCGCTGGCCGGCACCATGCCCGCCACCGTGTTCGTTGCCTTCCAGCTTATGTTCGCGATCATCACCGTCGCGTTGATCTCGGGCGCCGTGGCCGACCGGTTGAAGTTCTCCGCCTGGCTGGTGTTCTCCGGGCTGTGGGCGACGCTGGTCTACTTCCCGGTTGCACACTGGGTGTTCGCGGCTGACGGTTTTGCCTCCGAGCACGGTGGTTGGATCAACAACAAGCTGCACGCGATCGACTTCGCCGGTGGTACCGCGGTCCATATCAACTCTGGTGTGGCAGGCCTGGTGCTGGCGATCGTGCTGGGCAAGCGCAAAGGCTGGCCTACCACGCTGTTCCGCCCGCACAATGTGCCGTTCGTGATGCTCGGCGCAGGCCTGCTGTGGTTCGGCTGGTTCGGGTTCAACGCCGGATCGGCGGTTACCTCCAACGGCTCCGCCGGGTCGACCTTCATGACCACCACGATCGCAACCTCGACGGCCATGCTCGCCTGGCTGCTGGTCGAGCGCATCCGCGATGGCCATGCAACGACCCTGGGCGGGGCGTCGGGCATTGTCGCCGGGCTGGTGGCCATCACGCCGTCCTGTTCGTCGGTCAACGTGCTGGGCGCCCTGGTTATCGGGGCGGTCGGCGGGGCGCTGTGCGCGATGGCGGTCGGGCTGAAATTCAAGCTCGGCTTCGACGACTCGCTCGACGTGGTCGGGGTGCACATGATCGGTGGTTTGACCGGCACCCTGCTGGTGGGGCTTGTCGCTGCCCCGGAATCCACTGCCATCAACGGCGTGGTCGGCGTATCAAAGGGGTTGTTCTACGGCGGCGGTTGGGACCAGTTGGAACGTCAGGCGGCCGGTGCGTTCGCCGTTCTCTTCTACTCAGCCTTTGTCACGCTGGTCCTGGCATTGATCCTGAAGTACACGATCGGGATACGTCTTGGTGCCGAGCAAGAAGCCTCAGGTATCGATGAGGCTGAGCACGCGGAGAGCGCGTACGATTTCGGATTGTCTCCGACCGGCTTTTCTCATGCCAGCCTGTCGGACAGTTCTAATGGCTTGGTGGACGAGAAAGTAGAGGCAGAGCCCAAATGAAGCTTGTCACCGCGATCGTGAAGCCGTTCACCCTCGACGATGTCAAGACCGCCCTTGAGGAGGCGGGCGTCCTGGGGATGACGGTCAGCGAGATCCAGGGGTATGGACGGCAGAAGGGTCACACCGAGGTTTACCGAGGTGCCGAATACTCGGTGGATTTTGTGCCGAAGGTTCGGATCGAGGTCGTCGTCGACGATTCGATCGTTGACAAAGTGGTGGACGCCGTTGTCCGGTCGGCGCGCACCGGCAAGATCGGTGACGGCAAAGTCTGGGTCAGTCCCGTGGAAACCATCATTCGAGTGCGCACCGGTGAACGCGGAACCGATGCTCTTTGATCTGAGCGCTAAATTGCTGATCCAGCCCGGATGGGCCGGGAAGGTATGGAGCAGAACCTGACCGACTTGTCCGGGGTACCCGGACCAGATCTGACAGAAGCAGAAGGCGCCTGCGGGGCAGTTGATTTAGCTGCCTCACGGCGCCAACTGCTGTCTGACGGCGCTGCACTGGATGCGGCCCGGTTGCGGCAGGCGTGGCTGGAGCTGCACGAAGCCTGGCTGGTCGCCAAAGCGGTCGAGATCGGCATCACGGATACCAGTGGCTTCGCCATCGTCGGAGTCGGCGGCCTGGGGCGCCGCGAGCTGTTGCCGTACTCCGACCTCGACCTAATACTGGTGCACGACAACAAATCTGACGATGAGCTGGGACAGGTCGCCGATCGGTTGTGGTACCCGCTGTGGGATGCCAACGTTCGGCTGGACCACAGCGTGCGGACCGTCTCCGGGGCGATGGATGTCGCCAATTCCGACATGACAGCTGCGCTGAGCATGCTGGAAGCGCGCCACATCACGGGCGACGCGGGGCTTTCGGCCGAGCTGATCGCCGGGGTGCGACGGCAGTGGCGCACCGCGATTCGTTCCCGGATGGACGAGCTCGTCGAAATGACGAATGCGCGATGGCTGCGTAATGGCCGAATCTCCCAACGGGCCGAGCCCGACCTGAAACACGGTCGCGGCGGTCTTCGCGACGTGCAGTTGTTGAACGCGCTGGCCCTCGCCCAGCTCATCGACCGCCACGGCATGGCCAACCGGGACTTGCCGGCGGGCTCGCTGGACGACGCCCACATCACATTGCTCGATGTGCGCACCGAACTGCACCGGGTTTCCGGGCGCGGACGGGATCAGCTGCTGGCCCAGTTCGCCGACGAGATCAGCGCAGCCCTGCACGTTGGCGACCGATTCGATCTGGCGCGCATGCTATCCGGCGCGGGCCGTACCATCGCTTACCACTCGGAAACCGGGCTGAGGACCGCGCAAAACGCACTGCCCCGGCGCGGCATCTCGGCTTTGGTGGGGCGCCCGAAGCGGCGACCGCTGGACGAGGGCGTGGTTGAGTACGACGGCGAGATCGGGCTCGCCCGTGAGGCCAAACCCGAAACCGATGCCGGTCTGGTGCTGCGAGTGGCTGCCGCGTCGGCGGACACCAACCTGCCGATCGGCGCCGGCACGCTGAAGCGGCTGGCGGATAGCGCCCCGGACTTGCCAACGCCCTGGCCCAGGGAAGCGTTGGACGACCTGCTGGTCGTGCTCTTGGCCGGCCCTCCGTTGCTGAACACCATCGAGGCGCTCGACCGCACCGGGCTGTGGAGCCGGCTCCTGCCGGAATGGAACGCAGTCCGCGACCTGCCGCCGCGCGATGTCTCGCACAAATGGACCGTGGACCGGCACATCGTCGAAACCACCATCAACGCGGCCCCGCTGACCACCCGCGTTGCTCGATCGGACCTGCTTGCGCTTGGTGCGCTGCTGCACGACATCGGCAAGGGTCGGGGCGTAGACCACTGCGTGCTCGGGGCCGACTTGGTGATCCCGATCGCGCAGAGGCTCGGACTGCCGCCTCAGGACGTCGACACGATCTCCAACATGGTGCGCCACCACCTCTTGCTGCCCATAACGGCGAGCCGAAGCGACCTCAACGATCCCAAAACCATCGAGGGCGTGTCCGAGGCGCTGGGCGGCGATCCGCAACTGCTCGAACTGCTGCACGCGCTCGCGGAAGCGGACTCGAAGGCCACCGGGCCGGGTGTGTGGAGCGATTGGAAAGCCTCGCTCATGGCCGACCTGGTGCGTCGCTGCCGGATGATGATGGCCGGTGAGCCGCTGCCGCGTGCTGAACCGGCTGCGCCCCATTACCTTTCGTTGGCGGCAGACCACGGGGTGCACGTGGAGGTTACGCCGGGCGACAGCGAGCGCCTGCACACGGTGATGGTGGCGCCGGAAGAGCGGGGACTGGTATCGAAGGCCGCCGCCGTGCTGGCGCTGAACTCGCTGCGAGTCCACTCGGCGTCGGTCAACATTCACGAGGGTGTGGCGATCGCCGAGTTCGTGGTTTCACCGCTGTTCGGTTCCCCGCCCGCGGCCGACCTGCTCCGTCAGCACTTCATCGCCGCCCTCAAGGGCGACGACGTCCTCGGCACGCTGGAGAAGCGTGACAGCGAGGCCGCCAGCTCCGCGATGGCTCGGGCCGGTGAGATTCAAGTGGGGGCGCCGCTGACGCGCTCTACTGCGCCGCCGCGAATCCTGTGGCTCGAAACCGATGCTCCGGGCCAACTCGTCGTCGAAGTCCGTGCGATGGACCGCATCGGTCTGCTGGCGTTACTGACGCGGGCGCTGGAGGATGCCGGAGCTGAGATCGCCTGGGCGAAGGTCAATACGTTCGGGTCGACAGCGACCGATGTGTTCTGCGTGACAGTGCCTGTCGAGTCCGTGGATGGGACGCAGGACTGCAACAAAGCCGCCCGAACCGCGGTGGAGGAGCACCTGCTGGCCGTGTTGGGCGCCTCGGCGCGGGCGCTGGTCGACGAGCCCGTCGGCGACTAGGTCCGCTTCACGACTGCTCGGCATTGAGCTTCCGCAAGGCCTCGATACGTTCTTGCAGCTGGTCGCTTGACGCAGCGGCAATCGGCGGCCCTCCGCAGCGACGGCGAAGTTCGTTGTGGATCCAGCCGTGCGGTTTGCCGGTCCGGTGATGTGTTGCCGAGACGAGGGTGTTGAGTTCGCGCCGCAGTTCGCGCAGCTGGCCGTGCTTGGAACCCGACGTCATCGACGTCGCGGGCGCGTGTCCTGCCAGAGCTCGCTTCTGCAGTTGCTCGTCTTGCCGCCGGTGCAGCAGAGCGCGCATCTGGTCGGCGTCCAACAACCCGGGGATGCCGAGATAGTCGGCCTCCTCCTCGCTTCCGGCGGGGGTGGCGGTGCCGAACGAGGATCCGTCGAAGATGACCTGATCCAATTCGGCATCGGCTCCCAACGCGGTAAAGCCCTTGTCCTCATCGCCGTGTTCGGTTTGGGTCCGCACCGCGGGATCGCCATCGAGCGGATCTTCGCCCGATTCGCGGTGCGGTTGGCCCAGCACGTGATTGCGCTGGGCTTCCAACTCGCTGGCCAGCTGCAGCAGGTTAGGCACCGACGGCAAGAAAATGCTGGCGGTCTCGCCCGGGCGGCGAGATCGCACGAACCGGCCGACGGCCTGCGCGAAGTAGAGCGGGGTCGAAGCACTGGTGGCGTAGATCCCGACCGACAGCCGGGGTATGTCGACGCCTTCGGATACCATCCGCACCGCCACCAGCCACCGGCTGGTGCTCGCCGCGAATTCACTGATGCGCCCCGACGAGCCGGGATCGTCCGACAGCACGACCGTCGGCGCTTCCGAGGTCAACTTCTTCAACAGGGCGGCGTATGCGCGGGCCGCGGTCCGGTCGGAGGCGATGATCATGCCCCCGGCGTCGGGAACGTGGGTACGCAATTGGCGGAGGCGCTGATCGGCAGCGGCGATGACAGCGGGCATCCACTCGCCGGACGGGTCCAACGCGGTGCGCCACGCACGTGCCGTCTGCTCGACGGACAGCGGTTCGCCTAAGCGTGCCGCGTGCTCTTCGCCGGCGCTGTCGCGCCAGCGTGCCTCCCCGGAATACGCGAGGAACACCACCGGCCGGACCACACCGTCGGCCAGCGCTTCCGCGTAGCCGTAGGTGTGGTCGGCTTGCGAACGCAGCACGCTGTCGGCGCCGCCCGTGTAGTTCACGAAGGGGATGGGACTGTCGTCGCTACGAAACGGTGTGCCAGTCAGCGAGAGTCGCCGGGCGGCGTCGCTGAATGCTTCCCGGATTGCGTCGCCCCAGGTCTTGGCGTCACCGCCGTGGTGGATTTCATCAAAGATGACCAGGGTTTTGCGCTGCTCGGTACGCACTCGATGCAGGGTCGGGTGCGCGGCGACCTGGGCGTAGGTGACCATCACGCCGTGGTACTCGGGCGAGGTCTGGGGGTTGGTGTTCGAGAATTTCGGGTCCAAGGCCAGACCCAGTTTTCCCGCGGCCTGCGCCCACTGGACCTTGAGGTGCTCGGTGGGCACGACGACGGTGATCTGATCGACGGCGCGATGGGCGAGTAGCTCGGCCGCGATCCGCAGCGCGAAGGTTGTCTTTCCGGACCCGGGCGTGGCCACGGCCAGGAAATCCCGCGGCTCGCCGGCTAGGTATTTCACCAGCGCGCGGCGCTGCCAGCCACGCAGCGGCGGGCTGCCGGAATGGCCGCTCGCGACCGCTTCAGAGACCGTGTCGGTGCCCGATTGCATCGACACGCTCCCCTCGTAGATGTGGCCCGGCCGCGCTGCCCACAACGCAGGGGAACTAGACGGCGGGTGTGAAATCTAGCATGGCAACGCATTTCGGCGCGGTAGCGACTTGGCCCGGGTTGCGAATCGCCGGGATTAGGCGGCCAGGTTCCGCGTTTCAAGCCAGGCGTGGATTCGTCCCGCGACGTCGGCCCACCCGGGTTCGAGCATCATGTTGTGCCGTTGCGAGTGAGTGATCTTTAGTGGTCACGCGTCTCGCACCCCATCTCGGGGTTGTTCGCCGGCTGGGTGGCCGGTTCCCTTCCGCGCTTCACGGCCACCAGCCCGGCCAGGCCGGGTCTTACGGTCGGCTCCACGCTTGACGGCGGCCCCAACTGGGCCGACGACGCTAACGGGTTCCTCGTAGCGTGCGAGGTTAATCGCGGCATTGTCGTCACGCTCGTTGCGCTCAGCCCACGCCGCCAGAATCATACTTCTGTTCCTACAGCACACCACCGACATTTAGGTTTTGTGTTGTGCCCGTGGACTGCCGAACCACCGACTGGAACACCGCGGTGGTTCCTGGTTTTTGAGTGGTCGCCCACCGGCACGGTCTGAGCCGTGCCCGGGCAGGCTCACCGCGACGCTGCGGTAGCCCGCACCGGCGAAGTAGTCCAGGAAATGGTCGTCCCAGCTCCACGCCCCATGCCAGCCGCCGTGCAGGAACAGCAGCGGGACCGGATGGGTCTGGCTGCTTGATCCCTTGTCGATGACTTCGAGCATGAGCCTGACTTTTGTTTGCGCTGGCTCCGCCGTCAAGATCCGGCCCCGGCTTCGTCCGGATATGCCATATCTGAAGCCGGGCCGACCTCCACTAGGCTGACAGGGTGTTTGAATCGCTGTCTGACCGGTTGACCGGTGCCCTGCAAGGGCTGCGCGGAAAGGGTCGGCTGACCGACGCCGATATCGATGCCACCACCCGCGAAATCCGGTTGGCGCTACTGGAAGCCGACGTTTCGCTGCCCGTCGTGCGGGACTTCGTCGGCCGGATCAAAGAACGCGCCAAGGGCGTGGAGGTGTCCGGTGCGCTGAACCCGGCGCAGCAGGTCGTCAAGATCGTCAACGAAGAACTCGTCGGCATCCTCGGCGGCCAAACCCGCCAGCTGGCATTCGCCAAGACGCCGCCGACCGTGGTGATGCTCGCCGGCCTGCAAGGTTCGGGTAAGACGACATTGGCCGGAAAATTGGCCGCCTGGCTGCGCAGCCAAGGACATACGCCGCTTCTGGTGGCCTGCGACCTGCAACGGCCGGCTGCGGTCAACCAGTTGCAAGTGGTCGGTCAGCGCGCCGGGGTGCCGGTGTTCGCGCCGCATCCCGGGGAGTCGCCGGAGTCCGGCCCCGGTGACCCGGTTGCGGTCGCGGCGGCGGGGCTAGCCGAGGCGCGGGCCAAACACTTCGACATCGTCATCGTCGACACCGCCGGGCGGCTGGGCATCGACGACGAGCTGATGGGCCAGGCGGCGGCCATCCGGGAAGCCGTCAACCCCGACGAGGTGCTGTTCGTCCTGGACGCGATGATCGGCCAGGATGCCGTGACCACCGCGGAGGCGTTCCGCGAGGGCGTCGGCTTCACCGGTGTGGTGTTGACCAAGCTCGACGGTGACGCCCGCGGTGGGGCCGCGTTGTCGGTCCGCGAGGTGACCGGCGTCCCAATCCTTTTCGCCTCCACCGGCGAGAAGCTGGAGGACTTCGAGGTCTTCCACCCGGACCGGATGGCCGGCCGCATCCTGGGCATGGGCGATGTGCTGAGCCTGATCGAGCAGGCCGAGCAGGTGTTCGACGCCGAGCAGGCCGAGGCCGCCGCCGCCAAGATGGGGTCTGGGGAGCTGACCCTCGAGGATTTCCTGGAACAGATGCTCGCCATCCGCAAGATGGGTCCGATCGGCAACCTGTTGGGCATGCTGCCCGGCGCGGGTCAGATGAAGGATGCGCTGGCCGAAGTCGACGACAAACAGCTCGACCGGCTGCAAGCCATCATCCGCGGGATGACGCCGCAGGAGCGGGCCGACCCGAAGATCATCAACGCGTCGCGGCGGTTGCGTATCGCCAATGGCTCGGGCGTGGCGGTGTCCGAGGTCAACCACCTGGTCGACCGCTTCTTCGAAGCCCGCAAGATGATGTCGTCCATGCTCGGCGGCATGGGAATACCGGGCATGGGCCGCAGGTCTGCGACCCGAAAGAGCAAGGGCGCAAAGGGCAAGAAGGGCAAGAAGGGGGCACGGGGGCCAACGCCGCCGAAGGTCCGGGGCCCGTTTGGAGCGGGCATGCCCGGCATGGCAGGGATGCCACCGGGGTTCCCGGATCTGTCGCAGATGCCCGAGGGTCTCAACGAGCTGCCGCCCGCGCTGGCCGACTTCGATCTGTCCAAGCTGAAGTTCCCGGGCAACCCCGGAAAAAAGTAGCCGCGCCGTGCGGATGCGCGTGCGAGGCCGGGGATTGCCCGACGAGACAGCGATCGAACTGTGGATCGTGGACGGCCACATCAGCCTGGAGCCGGTTTCCGGGGCTGACACGGTTTTCGACGGCGGCTGGATTCTGCCCGGTCTGGTCGACGCCCACTGTCACGTCGGGCTCGGCGACCATGGCGAGATCGAACTCGATGAGGCGATCACTCAAGCCGAGGCCGAACGCGACGTCGGGGCGCTGCTGCTGCGCGATTGCGGCTCACCGACCGACACCCGCAGCCTCGACGACCACGCGGATCTGCCCCGGATCGTCCGGGCCGGACGCCATTTGGCCAGACCCAAGCGCTATCAGGCCGGCTTTGCGGTCGAGCTCGAAGACGAATCTCAACTGCCCGCCGCGGTGGCCACCGAAGCGCGCCGCGGCGACGGCTGGATCAAGCTGGTCGGTGACTGGATCGACCGCAGCGTCGGCGATCTCGTCCCGCTGTGGTCCGACGACGTGCTCAAGGCCGCGATCGACGCCGCACACGACAACGGCGCCCGTGTCACTGCGCACGTCTTCAGCGAGGACGCGCTACCGGGGCTGATCAACGCCGGCATCGACTGCATCGAGCACGGCACCGGCCTCACCGACGACACGATCGCGCTGATGCTCGAGCATGGCACCGTGTTGGTCCCCACCCTGATCAACATCGAGAACTTCCCCGGCATCGCCGCTGCCGCGGCGCGCTATCCGACCTACGCCGCCCACATGCGCGACCTGTATGCCCGCTGCCAGCACCGGATGGCGGCGGCCCGGGAGGCTGGCGTGCCGTTGTACGCGGGCAGCGACGCCGGCAGCATGGTCCCGCACGGACGCATCGCTGACGAGGTCGAGGCCCTCAAGGGCATCGGAATGAGTCCGACCGAGGCGCTGGGGGCGGCGTGCTGGGACGCCCGTCGCTGGTTGGGCCGGCCCGGGCTGGACCACGGTGCATCGGCTGACCTGTTGTGCTACGTCAGCGACCCGCGGCTGGGGCCCGGCGTGCTGAACCGTCCCGATCTGGTGATCCTGCGCGGCAAGGTGTTTCGCCCTTGAAGCCAGACAGGCGCCGCATCGCGGTCGCGGTTAGGATCGAGTAATGGCGTTGGCCAGCGGCGCGATGTTTGCCGGATACACGGTCGCGCGGAGGCTGGGTTCTGGAGTGACGGGTGAGGTTTACCTTGCCCAGGATCAACGATTGGGACGCTGGGTTGCGCTGAAGATACTTTCGCCGGCGCTCTCGACCGACAGCGATTTCCGCCAACGGTTTCTGTTGGAGACGGCCACCACCGCGAACCTTTATCACCCACACATCGTGGAGGTTCATGCCCGCGGCGAGTTCGACGGCCAGCTGTGGGTGGCGATGGACTACGTAGAGGGCAGCAATGCCGCGCGACTCATGGCCGAGCGATTCCCCGCGGTTTCGCCGGCTACAGAGGTGCTTGCGATCGTTTCGGCTGTCGCCTCGGCTCTCGATCACGCCCATCAGCGCGGCCTGCTGCATCGCGATGTCAAACCGGCCAACATCTTGTTGACCGGTCGGGGAGAGGGCGAACAACGCATTCTGCTCGCCGACTTCGGGGTGGCCCGGCGATTCGGCGAACCGACCGGAGTCGATGCGGCGAACCTCCCGGCCGGGTCGGTGGCCTACTCCGCGCCCGAGCAGTTGATGGGCGCCGACGACATTGATGGGCGCGCCGACCAGTACGCGCTAGCGGCGACTGCGTTTCATTCGCTGACGGGTGCCCCGCCGATCGAGCACACCGATCCGGTTGCCGCCGTCGACCAGTTGCTCAACAGTTCGCCGCCCAGACTCAGCGATCAGCGTCCAGAACTGGCGCGCCTGGACGAGGTGTTCTCCAAAGCGCTGGCCCGCAGACCCGCTGACCGGTTCGAGAGCTGCCTCGAGTTCGCCGACGCGGCAAACGAACAGGCCGGCGTCTCGAAGGGGGACCGCAGTCCCGAAGCCGTCTTGACCGTTGAGGCGGTCGACTACCCGGCCTACGCAGGGCCGCGGGGACGTGGCGCAAACCCGCCGTCGGCTGCTGTCGCGTTGAGTCACCTGGGTGATTTCTCCGCGGCGCCCGAAGCACACTCGACAAACACTCCGGCGCATCGGGCAGTCGCGCCCGGGCTAAGCCGGCCGCGCAAAATCGTGTTGGGCGTCGCAACGGTGCTGCTCACCGCAGGGCTGCTGGCGCTCGGCTTCGTGATCGGGCGCAAGACCGACACGACTGGGGTACAGGCCGGCCATCCGACGACCGGCGCATCGGTTGCGGCGGTCGCCCCGACGGCCGGCGCTCGGGTCGCCGCGCCCGTCCCGCTGGAGGGCACTTACAGCCTTGAGGTCCAACGCACTAAGCAGACCTTCAACTACACACCCGACCCCCAGGAACCTGACGTGTTTACCTGGTGGGCCTTTCGCTCGTCGTGCACGGCGAGCGCCTGCACGGCGACCGGCGTGCTGCTGGACGACAACGACCACACGCAACCGAAGTCGCCCGGGGGCGAGCCCGTCGTCCTGGACTTCCGCGACGGTCGTTGGCTATCCCGGTCGGAAGAGACAACGTTCCCCTGTATCGGGCCAAACAGAGTGGCGGGGATGCACGACACAACGCAGGTGTTGTCCTTGCGACCGCAGCAGGGCGAGTTCGTGGGTGAAATGACAGTCACTGTGCAAAGCAATGAGTGCGGCCAGAAGGGCGGCGTACTCCGGGCGCCCGCACTGGCCACCGTCAGGGGCGAACTGCCGACGGCGGTCACGGTGCCGGATCCCGCGACAATCCCCGACACCTCCACAGCACCGACCAGAACGCATCGCTGATGTGACTGCTGATCTGACCCTGCGCGAGCAGCTGACAGCTGCTCGCGGGATTAAAGCGAGCCGATGCTGGACCCTCGGTTGAGCGAGAAACCCCAGTCGAACAGGCTGCCGGCCTGGTCCCAATAGGTCGGTCCGCCTTCTTTGACCATGCCGTACATCATGGCAATCACCAGCCGGCGGCCACCGCGGGCCGCGGCGCCGACGAAGGTCTTGCGCGCGGCGTTGGTGAACCCGGTCTTGCCGCCGATCGCGCCCGGGTACCGCTGTAACAGTTCGTCCTGGTTGAGGATCGGTTGATCACCGTGATCGCCGGGGAACATCGCCGACGTCTCGGCGGTGATTTGCGCGAACACCGGGTAGGTCATCGCCGCGCGGAAGATGACCGCCAGGTCGTGCGCGGTCGAGGACCCGGAACCGCCGGGGCCGTCCAGACCGGACGGGGTTGCCGGGTGGGTGTTGGTCGCCCCCAGCGAGGCCGCCTTGGCATCCATCATGGCCACCGCCGCGTCCGGGCCGCCCAGCATCTGTGCCAACGTGTTGGCGGCGTCGTTACCCGAGACCAGGAGCAGCGCGTCCAGCAGTTGCCGCGCGGTATAGGTGCGGCCGGGTTTGATGCCGACGCAGTTGCACTCGACCTCGGTGTCGGCGACGTCGGCTACCACGGTGGCGTCCAGGTTCAGCTGATCCAATGCCACCAGCGCCAACAACACCTTGATGGTGCTGGCGGGTGGGTGGGCCACATCCTGATCGCGGCCGGCCAGCACCTCGCCGCTGTCGAGGTCGGCGACGATCCAGGTCTGAGCCGGGCCGTCCGGGATCGGCACCGAGCCGAGGGGCTGCACACTGTCGGCCCAGGAAGTGCCAGCGGTGGCCGCGCTGACGGTGACACCGCAGGTGCCGACCGCCAGCAGAGCGGCGACTGCGGCCACAAATTTCCGCATGGGCGCACAGCTTACGTTCCCGGCTGGCCGGCTGGCTGACCTGGCGCGCCGCCCGGTCGGGCCGCGGTGTTGAATCGATGCATGTTGAGCCTGGCCGAAATTTCGGACCGCCTGGAGATCCAGCAGCTGCTGGTGGACTATTCCACCGCCATCGACCAGCGCCGATTCGACGATCTGGACAACGTCTTCACGCCCGACGCCTACATCGACTACCGGGCGCTGGGCGGCATCGACGGCCGGTATCCGGAGGTCAAGAAGTGGCTGTCGGAGGTGCTGCCGACCTTCCAGGTCTATGCGCACATGCTCGGCAACTTCTCGGTCCGCATCGACGGAGATACCGCGTCCTCGCGAGTGATCTGTTTCAACCCCATGGTGCTGGCCGGCGACTCGACCGGTCTGAAGGATCAGGTGCTGTTCTGCGGGCTTTGGTATGACGACGAGTTCGTGCGCACTCCCGAGGGATGGCGGATGACCCGCCGGGTCGAGACGAAGGTCTTTCAGAAGGTGATGTGAGGCCGGCCGGCAAAACTTGCCTGGCTGATTTCGGGCAATTTCTGTCCGGGCCGCACGTTCTGGCACAATGGGCGCCTGTCTGCCGCGCGACCCACCTTTATCGGGTGCTTGCGCGTCGGTCACACACGCGAGGTAAAACCGGATCCCGGCATCCTGCCCGGGTCGCTGAATTGCAGCGTGACACACACAGGAGAAATCGCTTAACCATGGCTGTGAAGATCAAGCTCGCTCGGCTTGGAAAAATCCGCAATCCTCAGTACCGCATCGCTGTCGCCGACGCACGGAACCGGCGCGACGGCCGCTCGATCGAGGTCATCGGCCGCTATCACCCCAAGGAACACCCGAGCCTCATCGAGGTCAACTCCGAGCGGGCCCAGTACTGGCTGTCGGTGGGGGCCCAGCCCACCGAGCCCGTCCTCAAGCTGCTGAAGATCACCGGTGACTGGCAGAAGTTCAAGGGACTGCCTGGCGCGGAGGGCACCCTGCAGGTCGCCCCGGCCAAGCCCTCCAAGCTGGAGCTGTTCAACGCCGCATTGGCTGCCGCGGACGGCGGGCCTACCACCGAGGCCGCCAAGCCCAAGAAGAAGGCCCCCGCCAAGAAGGCAGCGAAGGCTGCCGAGTCCGGTGACGAGGCCGCTGCGGAAGAAATCGCTGCGGTCGACGCGGAAAGCACTGCGGCCGACGCCGCGGCNNCCGAGCAGGCCGCCGCGCCGGCCGAGGCCGGCGAGCAGCCCGAGCCGACGACTGAAAGCTGACGGGCGCGATGAGCACGGTCGTCGTTGACGCTATTGAGCATCTGGTGCGCGGGATCGTCGACAACCCCGACGAGGTCCGGGTGGACATGGTGACCAGTCGTCGTGGCCGGACTGTCGAGGTACACGTTCACCCCGACGATCTGGGCAAGGTGATCGGTCGCGGGGGACGCACCGCGACCGCATTGCGGACGCTGGTCGCCGGTATCGGTGGCCGCGGCATCCGCGTCGACGTGGTGGACACCGACCAGTAGCGCTGGTCATGGAGCTGCTAGTCGGGCGCGTGGTCAAAGCGCACGGCATCAGTGGTGAACTGGTCGTCGAGATCCGCACCGACGATCCCGCTGGCCGGTTCGCATCGGGTAGTACGTTGCGCGCCAAGGGATCTCGCGGCCTGGGCGCAGAGCGCAGTTATGTCGTCGACAGTGTGCGCGAGCACAGTGGACGGTTGTTGGTGCGGTTGGCCGGAGTGGCCGACCGCGCGGGGGCCGACGCATTGCGGGGCACTGTGTTCGTCGTCGAGTCCGATGACCTGCCGCCGATAGACGAGCCCGACACGTACTACGACCACCAACTGGAGGGGCTTCGGGTCCGAACGACGGCGGGACAGGACGTGGGGGTCGTCGCCGAAGTTCTGCACACCGCGGCCGGTGAGTTATTGGCGGTTCGGCGGGGTGACGACGGCGTAGCGGGTGCCACAGAACTATTGGTGCCGTTCGTCAGCGCGATCGTGCCGTTGGTGTCGCTCGACGAGGGCATCATCGAGATCGACCCGCCCGAGGGCTTGCTGGATCTGACGTAGCGCGCATCGATATGAAAATTGACGTCATCACGATATTCCCTGCGTACCTGGAACCGCTGCGACAGTCGTTGCCGGGCAAGGCGATTGAGTCGGGCTTGGTCGACCTGCGGGTGCATGATCTACGGCGCTGGACCTACGACGTGCATCACTCGGTCGACGACGCGCCGTATGGCGGCGGTCCCGGGATGGTGATGAAGGCGCCGGTCTGGGGCGAAGCGCTGGACGAAATCTCTTCCGGCGACACGCTGTTGGTTGTTCCCACTCCCGCAGGCGCGCGGTTCACCCAGGCCACCGCGCAACGCTGGAGCACCGAGCATCACCTCGTGTTCGCCTGCGGCAGATACGAGGGCATTGACCAGCGGGTCAGTGAGGACGCCGCTCAGCGGATGCGCGTCGAAGAAGTCTCGATCGGCGACTACGTGCTACCGGGCGGCGAAGCCGCGGCATTGGTGATGATCGAGACCGTCTTACGGCTGCTGGGCGGCGTTCTGGGCAACCCCGCGTCGCATCGCGATGACTCGCACTCGCCGGACCTGGACCGGCTGCTGGAGGGACCCAGCTATACCAGGCCGCCGAGCTGGCGTGGACTCGATGTCCCAGACGTCCTGCTGTCCGGTGACCACGCGCGAATCGCCGCCTGGCGCAGGGAGGTCTCGCTGCAGCGGACTCGTGAACGCCGGCCGGATCTGTTAGGTGATTAGATTCGGCCGTTGGGGAATATCGTCTTGACGGCCTGCGTGATCGTCTGTCTGGCGGTGGCGTCGTCGCTGGGCTGCAGCGACTGGATCACCATGATGTAGCGCCGGTCCGCGCCGATCACCCCGGTCGACAGATGCATCCAGTCGGCTCCGATACAGCACATCCAGCCCTGCTTGACTGCCACCGGCTCGGCGTAGAGACCGTCGGGGATGCCGAAGCGCTGCGGGTAGCCGTCGGCTCCGTTCGGGGTGGACCGGGCCAGATCGTTGACGATGATCCTGGCTCGTTCCGGCGGCAACCCGCCAGACCCGTTAAGCAGCATGTCGTAGTAGCGGATCAGATCGGTCGCGGAGCTCAGTGTGTTCCACCAGCGTCCGTCGCTGGGCGGCATGGTGGCCGTCATCCCGTATCGGTTCGCGATTTGGGTGATGATGGCGTCCCCGCCGTCCTGACCCCAGAATTTCTCAGCGGCACCGTCGTCCGACGCCTCCAACATGGTGTCCAGTGCCTGGTGGTCGTCCGGGGAAAGTATGGTCCTGCCCTGGGATTCCTGCAGGAGTAGATCGTCGGCGATGAAGAGTTTGGCCACCGATGCGGTGCCGACGATCGCGGTGTTGCCGTTGGAGACCAGCTGGTGGGTTGTGCGATCGAGGATCGCGATCGAGAGGGTGGCGCCGCCGCCGGCGGCTGCGTCGGTGGCCTCCTGGACGCGCGCCTGCAGTCCGCGGAATGCGGTACTTGGCCTTTCGGGCGCCTCGGGCGCCTCGGGCGGCGTAATGGCCCGCACCAGCAGCTGAGCCAGCTGCGGAGGCGGCGGGGAGGAAGCCAGATCGGCTTCGACGTAGGTTGGCGCGCTGTACACCGGGACGCTGTACACCTTGGCCTGCACCAGCGCCTCACAACCGGCGACGACCACCAACGTCGCCGCCGCAGTGGCGGTGAAAACCGTCAGCGGCCGTACTCGCAGCGGCCGTGCTCGCATCCCTCAGCCTCCGATGTAACCGACATGAAACGTGCATATGGGCGCCTGCTTGAGCTAGCCAAGCCATCTATCCCCGCGTGTCACGCTGAGGTTCGGTTGGACTAGCGCTCTTTGACCCCAAGTCATATGTACCATTCACCAGCGTCTTCGGCCTGTCTCGAACCACCCGATTTCATGTGATTTTCACAGGAGGCCGACTATCTGGCACAATCGATCAGTTGTCTCCAGCGGTTGTTGGCCGGTCCGTGCCGCTTCCCCCTGCTGCGAGATACGCCCCGAAAGCCCGAACCATCGGCTTGGTGACCGCCGCACGCCTGCGTGTGGGCAGCTGCCACAAGCCGCGATCCCTAGGAAGTGTTTTCTCAGATGAACAGGCTGGACTTTGTCGACAAGGCGTCGCTGCGCGACGACATCCCGGCCTTTAGCCCGGGCGACACCATCAATGTGTACGTCAAAGTCATCGAGGGCGCTAAGGAACGTATCCAGGTGTTCAAGGGGGCGGTGATCCGGCGGCAGGGCGGCGGCATCCGCGAGACGTTCACTGTGCGCAAGGAGAGCTACGGCGTCGGCGTGGAGCGGACCTTTCCGGTGCATTCGCCGAACATCGACCATATCGAGGTGGTGACCCGTGGCGATGTTCGCCGCGCCAAGTTGTACTACCTGCGTGAACTCCGCGGCAAGAAGGCCAAGATCAAGGAAAAGCGCTGACCAGGGCCGTTTTGGATCCCCTCGCCGCTTTACCAAGCCAAAATCTGTGCTGGCTACGCTGATCTCGTGACCCAAGACTCACCTGAGCCCCAGTCCGACGCTGGCCAGCCGGAGCCGAAGGTCGCTACCCGCCACGTTCCGGATCCTCTCGCTGCCGAGGCGCCCTCCGCGGAGCCGGTGGCCCCCGAGGAGCCGCCGGCTGACGAGCCGGAGCTCAAGAAGAAGTCCGCGCTTCGCGAATTCGCGATTCTGGCGGTGATCGCGGTGGCGCTCTACTACGTGATGTTGACGTTCGTCGCACGCCCTTACCTGATTCCGTCGGAGTCCATGGAACCCACGCTGCACGGATGCGCGGGCTGCGTCGGCGACCGGATCATGGTGGACAAGCTCACCTACCGCTTCGGCTCACCACAGCCCGGTGACGTCATCGTCTTCAAGGGACCGCCATCGTGGAACTTCGGTTACAAGTCGATCCGGTCGAGCAACCCCGCGCTGCGGTGGGTACAGGACGCGCTGTCGTTCATCGGTTTCGTACCGCCCGACGAGAACGACCTGGTGAAGCGTGTTATCGCGGTCGGAGGACAGACCGTGCAGTGCCGTGCCGACACCGGTTTGACGGTCAACGGCAAGCCGCTCAACCAGCCGTTCCTCAATCCAGCCACCATGATGGCCGACCCGGCGGTGTACCCCTGCCTGGGCAGCGAGTTCGGGCCGGTGGCCGTCCCGCAGGGACGTCTGTGGGTGATGGGCGACAACCGGACGCACTCCGCGGACTCGCGCGCCCATTGCACCAGCATTCCGGCCGACGCGCTCAAGGGTGTGCTGTGCACCGGCGATCCGATGTCGGGGACCGTGCCGGTCTCCAATGTCATCGGCAAAGCCAGATTCATCGTGTGGCCGCCGGCGCGATGGGGTGGGGTGGCTTCGGCCAACCCTCAACAGGGCCAGTAGCCGTGGCCACCACGTGGCCGCCGCGGACGGTGATCCGTAAGTCGTCAGGTTTGCGCACCCTGGAATCCACGCTGTACCGAGGCGGCCTGGGACCCGTGGCCGGGGTGGACGAGGTTGGCCGCGGTGCGTGCGCGGGCCCGCTGGTGGTGGCGGCCTGTGTGCTCGGGCCGGGCCGGCTGGACAGCCTGGCAGCCCTCGATGACTCGAAAAAGCTCACCGAGAAGGCACGGGAGAAGCTGTTTCCGCTGATCTGCCGGTATGCGCTGGCCTACCACGTGGTTTTCATCCCGTCGGTGGAGGTCGATCAGCGCGGCGTGCATGTTGCCAATATCGAAGGCATGCGCCGGGCGGTGGCCGGCCTGTCGGTGCGCCCCGGTTACGTGCTGAGCGACGGCTTTCGGGTGCCTGGCCTGCCCATGCCGTCGCTGCCGGTGGTCGGCGGGGACGCAGCGGCCGCCTGCATCGCCGCGGCCAGTGTGCTGGCTAAAGTCAGCCGGGACCGGTTGATGGTTGCGATGGACGCTGACCACCCCGGGTACGGCTTCGCCGTGCACAAGGGCTACAGCACCGCCGCGCACAGCACAGCGCTGACCCACCTGGGCCCATGCCCCGAGCACCGGTACTCGTTCATCAACGTCCGGCGCGTGGCGACCAGCTCGGCCGCCCGGATGGTCGCGGAATGCAAACCGGACCCTCCGGACGAGCGCGGCGATTACCAGTGAGGAAAGATGACAGCAGAACGGTATTCGCACGGAATTCGCGGGAAAAAGGGACGTCTGAGCAGATGAGTGGGCAATGAGCGCCGAGGATCTCGAAAAGTATGAAACCGAGATGGAGCTCTCGCTCTACCGCGAATACAAGGACATCGTCGGGCAGTTCAGCTACGTCGTAGAGACTGAACGGCGCTTCTACCTGGCGAACAGCGTGGAGATGTTGCCACGCAACGCCGACGGCGAGGTCTACTTCGAGCTCAGGCTCTCCGACGCCTGGGTGTGGGATATGTACCGCCCGGCACGGTTCGTCAAGCAGGTGCGGGTGGTCACCTTCAAGGACGTCAACATCGAAGAGGTCGAGAAGCCCGAGCTGAGGCTGCCCGAATAGCTGCAGTGGCCCGCGCCGAGACTGAAATAGTGGCGCCGATACTGCGCGCAGATCGCGGTTTGACACAACACACCCTGGCCGCAGTCTCGGCGCAAAGACTAGGGCTACAGGGCCGGGGGAGCCTCGTCGCCGCCGGATAATTCGCCGCGCCTTTTGATAATTGCCCGCGCGACGTCAGCCAGCTTGATGTTGAGGGTCTGCGAGTGGCGACGCAGCAGTTCGAACGCGTCGTCTTCGGATATGCCGTTCAGCATCATCAGCATGCCGATGGCCTTGCCGATCTCGCGATTGCTGAGCAGCCCTTGTCGAAGGGTAGTGGCATCTTCGCCCTTGGCGACGGTGTTGATCGCCACGCTGGTGAACGATGCCAGCACCGCCGCTCGACCGGCGGACTCGAGGTCGAACAGGTTGGGTGTTCGGCTGAAGAGATTGAGCGCAGCGCCTTTGCGTTTGTCCACCAGCACCCGAAACCCCATGGCTCCGCGCACCGGTGTCTCTTCCACAAGCAGGGCCGCAAGCTGCGGCCACCCGTTTGATGTGGTCAGGTCCGTTTCGATCTGGGGGGTTTCCTCCTCGATCGCATCGATGCACGGGCCGTCGCCGGCACGCCGTTCGAAATCGTCGATCCGCAGCGCCAGCCGGTCACTCGCGCCGACGGTGACGTAGCGATCGTTCTGCCGCACCAGCAGGCTGGCGTGGTCACAGCCGGGGACGATCAGGGTCGCCGCGACGCAGATGGCCGCGTACATCTCGTTGGCGTCCGAACCTTGATAGATGATCTCGGCGAGTGCCGCGAAGACCGTCGCCGGGTCGGCTTTCTCCCCACCGGGTAGTGAATCCTGCGCGTCCGCACTCGAGTGGTCTGCCGTGTTGTATCTCATTTTAGGCGGTTTCCAGTGGTCGGCGGACGGAACGCCGATCGCGGTAGATTATCGACCCATCGTTACCCGATGTACGTTGACTTCGTGAGGCACGTAACGGCGCGCCGGCGCGCACACCACCTCACCGCGGATGGTGCCGTCACCAGGCCGGAGACGCTGGTCGTCGAGGAGCCGTTGGAGATCCGCGTCAACGGTGCTGCCGTCACAGTGACCATGCGCACGCCCGGGTCGGATATCGAACTCGCGCAAGGCTTTTTGCTCACGGAAGGCGTGATCGCCGGTCGCGAGGACGTCCTGACCATCCGCTATTGCGGCGGACGCGCCCCCGACGGCCCCGATGTTCATGACGGCGCCAATACCTACAACGTTCTCGATGTCACCCTGGCGGCGGGAGTCAAACTTCCGGACGTCGATATCACCCGCAACTTCTACACCACCTCCTCGTGCGGGGTCTGCGGCAAGGCGTCGCTGGACGCGGTGCGGGTGATGGGCCGTTTCTCGCCCGGCGAGGATCCCGCCACTGTCGCGGCGGCCACGCTCCGGGCAATGCCCGACCAACTTCGCACTGCGCAAAAGGTTTTCGCGCGCACCGGTGGCCTGCACGCCGCGGCGCTGTTCGACGCCGATGGAACGATGCTTGTGGTACGTGAAGACATCGGCAGGCACAACGCCGTCGACAAGGTCATCGGCTGGGCGCTCGAGCATGGCCGGATACCGCTGACGTCATCGGTGCTGTTGGTCAGCGGGCGCGCGTCGTTCGAGTTGACGCAGAAGGCCGTGCTGGCCGGCATTCCCGTGCTCGCCGCAGTCTCAGCGCCGTCGTCGCTGGCGGCTTCGCTGGCCGAGGAGTCCGGTCTGACACTGGTGGCGTTTCTGCGGGGGGACTCGATGAACGTTTACACCAGGGCCGACCGAATCACGTAGCGGACGCCCTCGTGGCTTCCGGCTGTGGATCCGCGCCGGACTGGGGATAACTCGCCGTCCGGCCGCCGATAACCCGCTCGCCACGACGCGTGCTGTCGGCACCACCACGCATGGTGGCCGCATGACGACCGAGAAGACACCGACCCGGATCCAGCTGGGGGCCATGGGTGAGGCGCTGGCAGTGGATCACCTAACCAAGATGGGGTTGCGGATCCTGGACCGCAACTGGCGCTGCCGCTACGGCGAACTGGATGTGATCGCCTCCGACGAAGCCAACCGGGCGGTGGTGTTCGTCGAGGTCAAGACACGTACCGGCGACGGCTACGGGGGACTGGCGCACGCTGTGACGCCGCGGAAGGTCCGCCGGTTGCGCCGGCTCGCCGGGCTGTGGCTGGCCGGTCAAGACGAGCACTGGGCGGCCATCCGTATCGACGTCATCGGTGTGCGGGTCGGGCGGCGCCGCACTCCCGAGATCACCCACCTGCGGGGAGTCGGCTGATGGCGCTCGGGCGCGCGTTCTCGGTTGCGGTGCGCGGACTCGATGGCGACATCGTGGAAATCGAAGCCGACATCACTTCGGGATTGCCGGGCGTGCACCTGGTTGGTCTGCCCGACGCCGCGTTGCAGGAGTCCCGCGACCGGGTCCGGGCGGCTGTCACCAACTGCGGCAACAGCTGGCCGATGGCCCGGCTCACGCTCGCGCTGTCGCCGGCGACGCTGCCGAAAATGGGATCGGTCTACGACATTGCCTTGGCGTCAGCGGTGCTGTCGGCGCAACGAAAACGGCCGTGGCATCTTCTGGAGAAGACCGTGCTGCTGGGTGAGCTGTCGCTGGACGGTCGGGTCCGGCCGGTGCGTGGCGTGCTGCCTGCCGTACTGGCCGCCAAACACGACGGCTGGCCTGCCGTTGTGGTCCCGGTGGGTAACTTGGCCGAGGCCAGCCTGGTCGACGGCATCGACGTCTGGGGCGTTCGCACCCTGGGGCAATTGCAGGCCTGGCTTAACGGGTCCGCCGGCCTGGACGACAGGATCACCGCGGTGGGCGATGACCCGGAACCGGCCGCGGACCTGGCCGACGTGGTGGGCCAGTCGCAGGCGCGGTTCGCGGTCGAGGTGGCGGCCGCAGGGGCACATCACCTGATGTTGACCGGGCCGCCCGGCGTGGGCAAAACAATGCTGGCGCAACGCCTTCCAGGCCTACTACCGCCGCTGACGGACTCGGAGTCGTTGGAGGTCACCGCGATCCATTCGGTGGCCGGCCTGCTGTCGGGCGACACGCCGTTGATTACCAGGCCGCCATTGGTGGCACCGCACCATAGCTCGACGGTCGCCGCGCTCGTCGGTGGTGGCTCGGGCATGGCTCGCCCCGGGGCGGTCAGCCGGGCGCACCGCGGAGTGTTGTTCCTGGACGAATGCGCGGAGGTCAGCGTCAGCGCGCTGGAGGCGTTGCGAACACCGTTGGAGGACGGCGAGATCCGCCTTGCCCGTCGCGACGGAGTGGCGTGCTATCCGGCCCGGTTTCAACTGGTGCTGGCGGCCAACCCGTGCCCGTGTGCGCCAGCGGATCCACGCGATTGCATCTGCGCGGGGGCGGTCAAACGGCGTTACCTGGGTAAGCTGTCGGGGCCGTTGCTGGATCGGGTGGACCTCAGGGTGCAGATGGACCCGGTTCGGGCAGGCGCATTTTCGGCTGTCGATGGTGAGTCGACGGCGCAGGTTCGCCATCGCGTGACGCAGGCCCGCGAGGCGGCCGCCCAGCGGTGGCGACCACACGGGTGCGGCACCAACGCCGAAGTCAGCGGGCCGCTGCTGAGACGGAAGTTTCGTCCCGGCGACGCCGCGATGGCCCCGTTGCGCACCGCGGTCGACCGTGGCCTACTCAGCATCCGGGGTGTCGATCGCACTTTGCGGGTTGCTTGGAGCCTGGCCGATCTGGCTGGTCGGGCCTTGCCCGGGCTGGATGAGGTTGCGGCTGCGTTGAGCTTTCGGCAGCCGGGAGCGTTGCGATGAGCACAGCGGCTGACGATTTGCGGGCCTGGGCGTACCTGTCCCGCGTGGCGGAACCGCCCTGCCTCGAGCTCGCCGCGCTGGTGCGGTCCGTTGGCCCGGTCGAGGCAGCCGAGCGCGTGCGGCGGGGAGTGGTCGACGGCGGGCTGGCGCGCCACACCGAATCCAGGCGCGAAATAGACCAGGCTGCAGATGATCTCGATCTGCTCGCCCGGCGAGGCGGGCGATTGATCACACCAGACAGCGACGAGTGGCCGGTACTCGCATTCGCCGCATTCGCTGCCCTTGGGGGNNTCGCTCTCGTGGGAACCCGGGCCGCAACGACCTACGGCGAACATGTGACAGCCGATCTGGCGGGTGGGGTGGCCGAACGCGGTGTCGCGGTCGTTTCCGGTGGCGCGTACGGCATCGACGGCGCGGCTCATCGCGCGGCGTTGGAGTGTGAGGGAGTCACCGTGGCGGTTCTAGCGGGCGGGCTCGATGTCCTTTATCCGAGCGGGCATTCGGCGCTGCTGCATCGCATAGGCCAGCACGGGCTGGTGTTCACCGAGTACCCGCCGGGTGTGCGCCCGGCCCGGTATCGGTTCCTAACCCGCAACCGACTGGTTGCCGCGGTCACGGGCGCATCGGTGGTGGTGGAAGCGGGCTTGCGCAGTGGCGCGGCGAATACCGCGGCGTGGGCGCGGGCGTTGGGTCGGGTGGTGGCTGCGGTGCCGGGGCCGGTGACATCGTCGGCGTCGGCGGGGTGTCATGCGCTGTTGCGCAACGGCGCGGAGCTGGTCACGCGGGCCGAGGACATTGTCGAGCTGGTCGGTGACATCGGCGAGCTCGCGCCCGAGGAACCGCATCCCAGCACACCGCTCGACGGGCTGAGCGAGGCCGAGCGGCGGGTGTATGAAGCGTTGCCGGGGCGCGGCGCCGCGACAGTCGACGAGATAGCGATCGCATCCGGGCTTGCGTCCGAGCAGGTGCTGGGACCGCTGGCGATGCTCGAGCTGGCCGGGCTGGCTGAGCGTCGCGAGAGTCGGTGGGGCATCGTTCGCGCCAAAGCCGTTCGGGCTGGGGCCAAGATTTCCGAGGCGCGGCTCGTATAGCCAGTGCTGTCGCCGTCGTAGGAACCTGGGAGGCCAAGGCCTGCGGCGTAGCGACTCGTACAAGCAATGGCGGAAAGGTCACGGCCGATCTGGCGGGGTGGCCGAACGCGGGGTCCGTGGCGAATCATTCGCGCCAAAGCCGTTCAGGCTGCGGGAACGGCGCGGCTCGTATAGTCGGTTGGGGCTGGACCTAGACGGGAGAACAAGTGGCAGGTCGACCTGTACAAACCTTCGAAGTGGTCAGTACTCGAAAACTCGCACCACACATGGTCCGGGTAGTCCTTGGCAGCAGTACTTTCAACACCTTCGTGCCCAGCGACTTCACCGATTCCTACGTCAAGTTGGTGTTCGTCGCCGACGACGTCGACGTAGCCGGGTTGCCGCAACCGTTGACGTTGGATAGCTTCGCCGACCTGCCTACCGACAAGCAGCCTTCGGTTCGGACCATGACGGTTCGTCGTGTCGACGCGGCGGCCGGCGAGATCACGCTGGACATGGTCGTGCATGGTGACCACGGGGTAGCGGGCGCTTGGGCCGGCTCGGCTCAACCCGGCCAGCCCATCTATCTGATGGGGCCGAGCGGGGCGTACTCGCCGGATCCGGCCGCCGATTGGCACTTGCTGGCCGGCGACGAAACCGCGCTGCCGGCTATTTCCGCCGCGCTGGAAGCGTTGCCCGCCAACGCAATCGGGAAGGTCTTCATCGAAGTCGCCAGCCCGGACGACGAGATTCCGTTGACCGCTCCCGAGGCGGTCGAGGTGAGCTGGATCTACCGCGGGGGACGGGCCGATTTGGTTCCCGAGGAACACGCCGGCGATTTCGCGCCGTTGATCGAAGCGGTCACCGCTGCCGAGTGGCTGCCGGGGCAGGTGCAGGTCTTCATCCACGGCGAGGCGCAGGCCGTTATGCACAACTTGCGCCCTTACATCCGCAAAGAGCGCGGCGTGGAAGCGAAATGGGCGTCGTCGATCTCCGGTTACTGGCGCCGCGGACGCACCGAAGAAGCGTTCCGGCAGTGGAAGAAGGAACTGGCCAGCGCCGAAGCAGAGACTCGGTAGAGGCTCTCGTCAGCCCGACCGCATGCTGGCATTCTGATCGCATGGCATTCGGCGATTACCAGAACGAGATTTATTTTCAGGGCCTGGCGGGTGTGGTGCCGTCCCTGCCGATGGCCTTCGCGGAGCTGGAGGCCAAGGCCGAAAAGGCGCTGCCCCCATCGGTCTGGTCCTACGTCGCGGGCGGGTCCGGGGACGAGCGCACCCAGCGGTCCAACCGTGAGGTCTTCGATCGGTGGGGTCTGATCCCGCGCATGTTCGTCGGCGCCGCGCAACGCGACCTGTCCGTCGAGATGTTCGGCCTCACCCTGCCTGGGCCGATGTTCATGGTGCCGATCGGCGTCATCGGGCTGTGCGCCCAAGATGGCCATGGCGACCTGGCTACCGCACACGCGGCCGCGCGTACCGGCGTCGCCATGGTGGCCTCCACCTTGTCGGTGGATCCGTTGGAAGACGTCGCCGCGGCCCTGGGCGATACTCCCGGCTTCTTCCAGCTGTACACACCGACCGACCGCGAGCTGGCGGCCAGCCTGGTGCATCGCGCCGAGGCGGCCGGGTTCAAGGGCATCGTCGTCACGCTCGACACCTGGGTCACGGGTTGGCGGCCGCGCGACTTGAGCACGTCGAACTTCCCCCAGCTCCGTGGACACTGCCTGAGCAACTACACCAGCGATCCGGTCTTCCGCGCGAGCCTGCAACGCCCGCCGGAGGAAGACCTGCAAGGCGCAGTGCTGCGCTGGGCGCAGGTCTTCGGAAACCCCTTGACCTGGGACGACCTCGGCTGGCTGCGCTCGCTCACCAAATTGCCG
>PLSK01000148.1 GCA_003165155.1 Mycobacterium sp.
TGAGCAAGATGTTCTCGACGTCTTCACCCACGTAACCGGCCTCGGTCAGCGCGGTGGCGTCGGCGATGGCGAACGGCACGTTGAGCATCTTGGCCAGCGTCTGGGCCAGGTAGGTCTTGCCGCAGCCGGTGGGGCCGAGCATCAAGATGTTGGACTTGGTCAACTCAACCGGCTCGTACCGGGAGTCGCGGCCCTTCTCGCCGGCCTGGATCCGCTTGTAGTGGTTGTAGACGGCGACGGCCAGCGTCCGCTTGGCAGTGTCCTGCCCGATGACGTAGCCCTCCAGGAAGTCCCGGATCTCGACGGGCTTTGGCAGCTCGTCAAGCTTTACGTCGTCGGCGTCGGCCAGTTCCTCTTCGATGATCTCGTTGCACAGGTCGATGCATTCATCGCAGATGTAGACGCCGGGACCAGCAATGAGTTTCTTGACCTGCTTCTGGCTCTTCCCGCAGAAAGAGCACTTAAGCAGATCACCGCCGTCTCCGATGCGCGCCATGGTGCTTCAGTGCCTACTTCCTGTTCGCCGATCTAGCTCTGTCGCGTGTATCCCCCGACGCTACCCGCTTGCTCGGGCGGACCGCACCCGTTAGCGCGAATCGCGTCCTTGATATTTGCAGGTATTGCAGGTATTTCGTCGGTTATGCCTGGGTTATCCATGCCGTGCGTTGGAACGAACATATAGCCCGAAGCCCGCCGGCACTGGCCGAGACGCGCTTTCAGTGCCTGGCGTGTCGCGGTCGTTACGCGACCGAGACACTCGGGCGCTCGCCGAAGGCGCTCCGGCTCAAGCGTTCTGCGCGGAGAGTTTCCGGTACTCCAGGACGGTGTCGATGATCCCGTATTCCTTGGCGCCTGCGGCGGTCAGGATCTTGTCCCGGTCGGTGTCCTTACGAATCACCTCGGCGTCCTTGCCGGTGTGGTGGGCCAGNNAACTGGCCCTGGATCACGCCGGACAGCGACGGCTGATGGATCAGAATGCGCGCATTCGGCAGCGCCATCCGCTTGCCCGGCGTTCCGGCGGCCAGCAGCACCGCCGCAGCCGAGGCGGCCTGACCCAGACATACCGTCTGGATGTCGGCCCGCACGTACTGCATGGTGTCGTAGATCGCCATCAGCGAGGTGAACCCGCCACCCGGTGAGTTGATGTACATGGTGATGTCGCGGTCAGGATCCAGCGACTCCAGCACCAGCAGCTGCGCCATGATGTCGTTCGCCGACGCGTCGTCGACCTGCACACCGAGGAAGATGATGCGTTCCTCGAACAGCTTGTTGTAGGGGTTGGACTCCTTCATACCGAAGCTGGAGTGCTCGATGAACGACGGCAGGATGTACCGCGCCTGAGGTTGAGTCTGAGGATGCTGGGGATTCATCGGGGTTCTCCGTTGGTGATGTGGGCGGCGCGGGTGATGATGTGGTCGACGAACCCGTAATCCAGGGCTTCCGGGGCGGTGAACCAGCGGTCGCGATCGGAATCCGCCTCGATGCGTTCGATCGGCTGGCCGGTGAACTCGGCGTTGAGCCGGAACATCTCCTTTTTGATGACGGCGAACTGCTCGGCCTGGATGGCGATGTCGGCTGCGCTGCCGGTCACCCCACCCAACGGCTGGTGCATCAGGATCCGCGCGTGCGGCAGCGCGTAGCGCTTGCCCTTGGTGCCCGCCGCGAGCAGGAACTCGCCCATCGAGGCGGCCATGCCCATCGCGTAGGTGGCGACGTCGCAGGGCGCCAAGACCATGGTGTCGTAGATCGCCATCCCGGCGCTGATCGATCCGCCGGGTGAATTGATGTAGAGGTTGATGTCCTTTTCGCCGTCCTCGGCGGCGAGCAACAGAATCTGCGCGCACAACCGGTTGGCGACATCATCGTTAACCTCCGAACCCAGGAAGATGATGCGCTCGGAGAGCAAGCGCTCATAGACCGAGTCCGTGAGGTTAAGACCCTGCGAGCTTGAACGCATGTCAGTCACGACTGAGTTACCTGCTTTCTCGATTTCTGTAATCCCGACACTAACCAACCGAACCCGCTGTTTGGCGGCCACGCACCCCTGAACTGGGCCCGTTCGCTCACAGCGTCATGGCTTCTTAATTTCGCGAGTCATTTCGCGGCTTCCTCAGAAGCCTCTTCCACGACATCGTCAGCGGTCTCGTCGGCGGCGGCGTCGTCGTCGTCGTCCTCGAAGTCGCCGTCTTCGAAGTCGACGTCGTCGATGTCAGCGGAATCTTCGTCGTCGCCGGCCTGGCCGCGCTTTCCGAAGAATTCACTGGTGTCGATCGTGTTCCCGTCGCTGTCGGTGACCGTCGCCGCCTCGACCGCCGCGGCGATGGCCAGCGAGCGCCGCACGTCGGCGAACATCGCCGGCAGCTGGTTGTTCTCCTGCAGGTAGCCGAACAACTGCTGCGGTTCGATGCCGTACTGCCTGGATGTCGCGAGCAGCCGTTCAGTCAGGTCATCCTGGCCCACCTGGACTCCCAGCTCATCGGCCAGGGTATCCACCAACAGCTGCGTTTTGACGTCCTTCTCGGCGGCGCTGCGCGTCTCGGCCTCGAACTCCTCGCGCGACGAGCCCCGCCCGGCGAGGAGCTCGTCGAACTTGGCCTCGTCGTGGTCGAGTCCGTGCAGCGCGTCGTGCACCGTGCTGTCGTACTGCGCCTGGACGACGGCCTCCGGCACCGGCACGTGGACCTGCTCGAGCAGAGCGTCGAGCGTGGCCGTGCGAATCTGATCTGCCTGCTGGGCGCGCTTGAACTGGCGCACCTGGTCGTTCAGGCTGGCCCGCAGCTCGTCGATGGTGTCGAACTCGCTGGCCAGTTGCGCGAACTCGTCGTCGGGCTCCGGCAGTTCGCGTTCTTTGACCGTCCGGACGGTGGCGGTGACCTGCGCCTCCTGCCCAGCGTGTTTGCCGGTCGCGAACTTCGCGGTGAACTCGCGGGATTCGTCGATGGACGCGCCGACCAGCGCATCGTCGAGGCCATCGATGAGCCGGCCCGAGCCGACCTCGTGGGACATGCCTTCGGCGGCGGCGTCAGGCACGTCCTCGCCGTCCACGGTGGCGGACAAGTCGATCGTGACGACGTCACCGAGGGCCACGGGGCGCTCCACCCCCGTCAGGGTGCCGAACCGGCCACGCAAAGACTGCAGCTCGGCCTCGACGTCGTCGTCGCCGACCTCGATCGAGTCCACCTCGACCTTGAGCGTGCTCAGGTCCGGAAGGGTGATCTTGGGGCGGATGTCGACCTCGGCGGTGAAGGCCAGCTCCTGGCCGTACTCCTTTTTGGTCACCTCGATCTCGGGCTGGCCGATCGGCTGGACTTCAGATTCCGCGACGGCCTGTCCNNGCGCGCTGGAATTCGGGCTCGAGCTCGGTGAACGGCACCTCCACACTGATGCGCACCCGCGTGGGGGTCAACTGCTCGACACTGCTCTTCACGGGTGTGCTCCTCGATGGTCGTTCTTGTCGATGGTCGTTCTTGCGGTCGGTGACCGGTTGAGCGCAGTACTGGTCGGGGTGACAGGATTTGAACCTGCGGCCTTCCGCTCCCAAAGCGGATGCGCTACCAAGCTGCGCTACACCCCGAACTGACCTCGCGAATCCTACGGCCCGTTATAGCCAGGATGGCCACCGGCTTGGCAGTGATCTCTGGGACCTCTGAGACCTCCGGAGACCTCACATACCTCACAAAGCGGTCACGTTAACGGGCTCGATTAGATTGGATGTCTCCCGCCACGTATCGTCTTGCTCGACTAATGCATGCGGGCGTAGCTCAATGGTAGAGCCCTAGTCTTCCAAACTAGCTACGCGGGTTCGATTCCCGTCGCCCGCTCGGGCTGGGTATCGCTCTCCAAAGAAAGGCCGAATGAGCGACGCTGGAACGGACGCCGCCATCAAGGGCTCGTGCACGCCGAAATTCGTCGGCGT
>PLSK01000191.1 GCA_003165155.1 Mycobacterium sp.
CTGCCCACGGGTTCCGTGCCTGCGCTGATCTCGCAGAACTTCACGAACGTGCTCGCCACCGGCCTGGACACGTCCTTGGTTGCCAACGCCGGGATCGTCATCAAGATCATTCCACCCTCGGTCGGTTTTACGGCCTCGGTCTTCTCCGGGGTGCCGGTGACTTTGTTGCTCGGCGCGGTAGGCGCGCCGGTCAATGCATTCACCGCCTTGGGTACCAGCGTGACAGCGTTCACGGACGCGGTGCAGACCGGCAATGCGGCAGGTGCCATCGGCGCACTCATCGACGCGCCGGCCGTCGTCACAAACGGATTGCTCAACGGTCATATGTATCTGCCGATAAACTTCNNCCAGGTCGGTGGTACGCCCTTCGGCGGCCTGATACCTGCCCTGTTGACTGACATTCCCGAAGAGTTCGCGGAGGCAATCGGAAAGATCCCGCCTACCGGATAGCCGATGGGACTCGAACGCGCACGCTATAGCTAAATCAGGGCGTCGGCGTCGCTCATTCTCGGATCTCGAACACTTGCCCCGGATAACTGGCGCCCACAATCCGCTGGTGCTTCTCTTTCGCGGCGAGTAGGGCCACGGCGAGGCTTTGGGTGGCTGCCGAGCTCTCTAGGCGCGTGTGTCGCAGGACGGTGTGGATGCTGCTGGGCTGCCTGTCGGTAAACCAGGTTTGACTGGCACCCGGGGCGCAGAAATCGCTCGCCTGGCTGATCTCTGCCGTTTCGGGCAGGTCGGCCGCAAAAAGATCATGTGTGGTCTTCAGCATGGTCGCTTCCCTTGCCGTGCCCCCTGCGCCAGAACAGTACGCCCGCGACGGGCGTTCGGCAAATTTCTCAAATCTCCCTCAAATCTCTTGTGCCAGTGCAGTACCGGTACGGTGATGGCATGACACTGTGGCAGGTCCGAACACCCTTCACCGCCAGTGAGATACGTTGTGACGCAGGCGATTTACTGCACCAGCCACCCGAAGCCAAAAGCTACCCAAAGCCGCAAAAGCCTGCCCCACTGACCGGGTGTATTGCCTGGGGTGATGCGTGACAGGTGTTACGGCTGATGGTTGACACTCCGTAGACGAGGGAGTTGAGCGGGGCTGAGCAGCAGGTATCTGGGCTGGTCGGGCGCTGTCAATGCCCCCTGTGTCAAATTACGTAGGGCGCGACCAGGACGGTGGCACCGAACACCACCAACCCGATCGCGAAGGCGACGATGGTAAAGCCCATCACTTGACGGACATTGAGTTTTGCGATCGCAAGCAGCGGCAGCAACCAGAACGGCTGGATCATGTTCGCGACGCCTTCGCCAACGGCGACCGCCAACGAGATCAACCCGAGGTAGGCCGGCGAGCGCTGACCGATCGCCAGCGCCGAGTCGACGGCGATCGGGCCCTGCACGGCCCAATGTCCGCCACCGGACGGCACGAACAGGCTGATAACCAACGAGCCGATGAAGGTGAAGAACGGCAGCGTGTACTGCGTAGCGCCGCTAACGACCGCCTGGGCCAGCAGCGTCTGCAGCGGCTTGGCCCCGGCGGCCCCTTGCGAGGGCAGATAACCCAGCAGGCCAACCAGGCCGCCGTATAGCGGGTACTGCAGCAGCAGCGGACCAGACACCTTCGCGGCGCCGGTGAATGCCCGGATGAACCGTATCGGTGTGCGGTGCAGCAACGCACTGGTGATCGTGAACAACATGATCATCGACGAGATGTTCAGCGCGAAACCGCTGATGCAGAAATAGGAAATGCCCGCGGCGAACACGAGGACATTCAGGATCCACAGGTTTTCCAGCCATTCAGCAAACGTTTTCTCGCCCTCGGGCTCGGCGTCCTCCGGCTGGTCCTCGTCCTCGAACACCGCGGGATCGGGGGCAAGGCTCTGCGGGGGCTCCATGCGCCAGATCGCGAGCGCGAGCAGCGTCACCACGACGATCACAGACAGCCAGCTGTACGGCTGGAAGATCGTCAGCTTCAGCGGCACCGAGAAGCCAGTAATTTTGTGGATCACGTTGATCGGGCTGCCGTTGTCCGTGTTCGCCAGCGCGATCGACGACGACAGTCCCTGCGTCCAGACGATGAAGCCCATGAACGCCGCCGCGATGAGGTAACCGAAATGCGCTTCGGTGAAGCGCTTGGCGACCTGCCGGGCGACCAGCGCACCGGCTACCAGCCCGAGTCCCCAGTTCAGCAACGACAGCCCAGCGCTCACGCCGAAACACAGGAGCGCTCCCTGGACCTGGTTCCTCGGTTTGCTCGCGATGTAGACGATGGCCCGCTTCAGGACCGGCGCCTCGGCGAGCGCGTAGCCCGTCACGAGGATCAGGACCATCTGAAAGGCGAACGTGAAGATGTTCTGCGATCCCCACACACCGCCGTACCACGCCTTGAGCATGCCGCCGGGCGAGGCACCGACTACCAAAAGGGCGACCAGCGCGGCGACGATGAGGGTGAGGATGACCGCGAACAGGTACGGGTCGGGCATGAGGCGTTCGACATACCTGACACACAGCGCGGTGATGGATTGCATGACGCCGCGGCGTTTGGGTTTGTGTTCGTCGCCCGACGGCTTTGGCTTTTCGGCATCATCGCTTGTGGCCTTAGGGTCTTCGCGCATCGTCATTGGCCCACCCTCGCCGTTCTGGTGTCGTCGCCGCAAGCAAACGTTATTCATAAGTCCTATACAGCTATTCCTGAGCACGAGCCGGAATGCTGTCCACCAGGCTGCGGCTTCGGGTTGGGCGAGAATCCGTTCGCCGGATGAGCGGGTTGGAGGACAGGGATGTCGCATGTGGTAGCGGTACCGGAGATGCTGGCCTCGGCGGCAACGGATTTGGAGCGCATCAGCTCGTCGCTGAGTGCGGCCAATGCGGCGGCCGAGGCCCCAACGACTGCGGTGGTGGCCGCCGCTGGCGATGAGGTGTCAGCGGCGATCGCGTCGTTGTTTTCTCGCTACGGCCAGGAATCTCAAGCGCTGAGTGCGCAGGCGGCGGTGTTTCATTCTCAGTTCGCGCAGGCCGTGACGGCGGCGGGGGGTTCGTACGCGGCCGCGGAGGCGGCCAACGCTAACCCGATGCAGGCCGCGCTGGGGGCGATCAATGCGCCGACCGAACTGTTAATGGGCCGCATGCTGATTGGCAACGGCACCAATGGGGCAGCGGGCACCGGCCAGAACGGCGGCGCTGGCGGGATCTTGATGGGCAACGGCGGCAACGGGGGGTCCGGCACGCCCGGAACGGCCTTAACGGCCCCAGGGACTGGCGGGGCCGGCGGGGTCGCCGGGCTGATCGGCACCGGCGGGGCTGGCGGGGCCGGCGGGACCAACGACGGATTCGGGTCCGCTGCCGCCGGCGGTCGTGGCGGCACCGGCGGACAGTGGTTCGGCAGCGGCGGGGTCGGCGGGCAAGGCGGGGCCGGCTCCGGCAGCATCCCGGGCGGCACAGGCGGCACCGGCGGCGATGCGAGGGGGCTGTTCGGTACCGGCGGCGCTGGCGGCACCGGTGGGGCCGGCGCGCCCGGCGCTGACGCCTCGACTGCCGGCTTCACCGGCGTCGAGGGCGCGACGGGCGGCACGGGTGGCAATGGTGGGGGTGGCGGGCTGTTCGGCACCGGCGGCCACGGCGGGACCGGCGGGGTCGGAGGTCATGGCGGTGCCGGTGCAGACGGTTACGACGGTGACACCTATGGCGTCGGGTTCTCCGGCGGTGACGGCGGCTACGGCGGTGATGGCGGTGACGGCGGCAACGGCGGCAACGGCGGGGCCGCCGGCCTGCTCGGCATCACCGGCGACGGCGGCGACGGCGGTAACGGGGGCATCGGCGGGACGCCCGGAAACGGCGGCAACGGCGCGGCCGGCGGCCCGGGCGGCCTCTACAACTACGACGGCGGTGCAGGCGGCAGCGGCGGTATCGCCGGCGTCGGCGGCCCCGGCGGAGTCGGCGGCGACGGCTTAACCTCCGGCAGCGCCGGCAAGACGGGCACAGCGCCCATCAACGGCGGTCACGGCGGCGACGGGGGCGCCGGCTACACCCCCAGTACCCCGGGCGAAAGCGGCGGCAACGGCGGGACCGGTGGTGACGGCGGCGTCGAGACCAGCGTCGGTGGCGTGGGCGGCACGGGCGGCACCGGCGGCGTTGGCGGCAACGGCAACGGCACCGGCAGCGGGGGCACCGGCGGTGACGGGGGCACCGGCGGTGAGGGCCTTAACGGCGCCCCCGGTGTCGGGGGCTCTGGCGGTACCGGCGGCCAGGCCGGCGACGACGGAGGCACCGCCGGCAACGGCGGCAACGGCGGTGAAGGCGGCCTCAGCGACAGTGGCTTGGGCTTCAACGGCGGCAACGGCGGCCAAGGCGGCCAAGGCGCAGCCGCCAATAGCGGCGCGGCCGGCAACGGCGGCAACGGCGGCCAGGGCGGCACCGACTTGGGCTTGGGCGCCGGACACAGTGGCACCGGAGGCCAAGGCGGCCAAGGTGGCACCGGCGACAGCACCGACCCCGGCGGCACCGGCGGCGACGGCGGCTTAGGCGGCACCGCCAGCATCTACGGCGCCTCCCCTGGCACCGGTGGCATCGGCGGCACCGGAGGCAGCGCTGGCACCGACGGCATCGGCGGCAACGGCGGCGACGGCGGCCAAGGCGGTTTTGGCAACCATAGCGACGGCGGCACCGGCGGCCAAGGCGGCCAAGGCGCCAGCGGCGGGCCAGGCGGCACCGGCGGCGACGGTGGTACCGGCGGCCAAGGTGGTACCGGCGATCCGAGCGGCACCGTCGGCAGCGCGGGTAGCCCCGGCACCACGCACATCGGAGCCACCGGCGGGGCCGGTGGCTCCGGGGGCTCCGGGGGGCCCGGCTAACTCAAGGGAGGCACCACCTAGAGACTCGGGCTTATGCGCCCGCGGCGACTATCGTCGGTCATGAGTTGGCAAGCTGGACAGTGACTGCGACATGGCCGTTTTCGTCTCGCTGCGCCACCGCGTGTCCTGTGCGCTCCGCTCCGTCGAGACTCAGCGTCAGGGGTGCGCCGTCGCCCAGAAAGTTTCGCCACCACGTCTTGGCGTCGGGCATGTTTGGGGTGATTTCGATTTCGTCACCGCTGCGCCGGTACGCCACCGGGATGCTGAAGGTGTTTCCGGAACGTCGTCCCGTATAGGTGATCATCGTGATGTTGCGCCCGATGAATCGACCGAAGCGGGGGGAGTTCGCTAACGCGGCCACCGGTGCATTCATGATCGGAGCAGCGCGCATAAGTAGCTTGCCGACATTCGTGAACTGAGACATGGTGTTTGTATTCCTTTGGTTGTAAACGGATTTCCTGATGCTTCCGGTCATACCATCAGGGTGACGCACTGCGACGTGACCGCGAGGCCCTGAATGATGGCGTCCGCGTGTAAATAGCATTGCTCGTGTATCTATCGCTGCTATTATTCGGTAATGAGCATCGAGGATCGCCGTGAGCGAGAACGCGCCGTCCGTCGCCGATTGATCAACGGCACGGCCAGCAAGTTGGCCGAGCCAGAAGGCTGGGATGCGGTCACCACGAGGCGGTTCTCCACC
>PLSK01000273.1 GCA_003165155.1 Mycobacterium sp.
GCGCCGACGCAACTGCCCTTGGCCATGCCCTTGTCCTGCAGCACCTTGCGGATCCGACTGGTGATGTCGGCCGCCTCGGCGTAGGACACCCGGGAGTCGCCCTGGATGAACGCCGTGCGGTCGTGGTGCCGGTTCAGCGCATCAACGATCAACGCGGAGTACGAGATTCCGCTGTGTGATTCCGTCATGATTCCTCTTTGATGTGCAGGCCGTGGTGATCGCAAGCGCGGCGAAGCCGGGCGCAGCGGGTCACCACCAAGAAGGCGCTCCGGCTAGACATTGGGTAACCGGGCGCCGGCGTCGATCGACAGTGTCGTCGCGTTGAGGTATCTGTTCTCGATGACGTGCATGACCAGCGACGCGAATTCGGTGGGGTCACCCAGTCGCGACGGGTTGAGCGCGCTCGAGCCAATGCCTTGAAGCACCTTGGGATCGACTCCGGCGAAGATGCCGGTATCGAACAGGCCGGGCGCGATGGTCACCACGCGAATGCCGTACTGAGCCAGGTCGCGAGCGGCGGGAAGCATCAAACCGATCAGGCCGGCTTTGCTCGCGCTGTAAGCCGCCTGGCCCTTCTGACCCTCGAACGCGGCGCCGGACGACACATTGATGATGACCCCTCGTTCGCCATCAAGCCCCTGCTCCGTGTTTTGGGTCATCAGCTCGGTGCACTGCCGCATGACATCGAATGCACCCACCAGGTTCACATCTATTACCCGCTGAAACTGCTCGATATCGAGCGGTCCGTTCTTTCCAAAAACCTTCCCGGGGTTTGGAATCCCCGCGGCGTTGACGCATATGTCGACGCGGCCGAATATCCCGGCGACCGCGGCGATGGCCGCGGTCACCGAGTTACGGTTGGCCACATCCACCATCACGGGGACGGCCGGTGCGCCGATCTCTGCGGCAACCGATCGGGCCGCCTCGTCGTTGCGGTCCAAGACCGCCACCTGCGCCCCGGCCTTCGCCAGGGCCAGTGCTGTGGCGCGGCCCAATCCCGACCCCGCACCCGTTACAACCGCAACTCGATCAACGATGTCCACTGCTTTTCCGATCCTTCCGTCGCGACTGCTGTCGGGCTGTAAACAAACTAGTCAATGTTGACTGGTTTTAAGGTAACAGCAAAAGTTCCCCAGGTCAACGAACAGATCACCATTTCCGGCCCAGATAGGCTTGACGTGGAATCGACAGGTGTGGACAACGGTGGTCTCGCCGAAATGATGTGCTCGCAGAGGGCGCCGTCGAAGCATATTCGCCGAAACCGTCAGCCATGACTACTTTGCAGCCACATTTCGGCCGGCACGGATCGCGGAGATCATCGTCTCGCATGCCTGGGGGTCGAGTCGGTACGGCGCGTAGAAGGAAAAGCGGTCGACGATGTCACCGAAGCGCCGGTGCACCTCCGCGCCCACCTCCTCGGGTTCACCGACAACGGCGAAAGTGTTGAGCATGGTGTCGTCGATGAGTCCGGTCATCGTGTCCCAGGCGTTGATTTTCGACAGGCGGTGCAGTTCCGTGTGCAGATCGCCCCATCCATGCAGTTCGAGCACGCTGGAGTAGGCCGGAGTTGAGCCATAAAACGCAATCTGATGGCGTACGGCAGCCGCGGCGTCCAGCATCGAGCGTTCGTCCAATCCCGTCACCACAAACCCGGGATATGACAGCACAAAGTCGCAACCAGGATTTGGTCTCCGCTCCAACACTGAATTAACCAGCGGAACAGTCACTTCACGCAAATACCGTTCAGTCGTGAAGCCATGGACGAGCAGCCCGTCTGCCACTTCGGCAGCGACCGAGGTCATCTGTGGCCCGACCGCGGCGATCAGTACCGGTGGGGGTCCGAAAACGTTCGGGCCCGGGCGGAACGCGGGCGGCATTAACGTGTGCTGATAAAAATCGCCTCGAAAGTCCAGCGGCTGGTCGTTGCTCCAGCTATCCCAGATCGCGTGCATCGCGGCGACGAACTCCCGCATTCGTTCCGCGGGACGGGTCCACGGCATGCTGAACCGCCGTTGGATGTGCGCCTTGACCTGGGAACCCAGCCCGAGCATGAATCTGCCCGAACTCAGCGACTGCAAGTCGTTGGCCACCGTCGCCATGCTCATCGGGTTGCGTGCGAACGCTACCGCGATGGCCGTTCCCACCGTCAGACGCGGTGCATGCTCTGCCGCCAACAACGCCGGCAGGAACGGATCCCTTGCCACCTCGGTAGACCAGACGCCGGCATATCCCATCCGCTCGGCGTCGGCCAGTTGCTCCACGATCGCACCGATATCGCCACCCTCCGCCGTCCCTCCGACAATCCCATCTACTAACACGCATCGCCCCTAACGTTTCGCAGCGCACATCGGGTCGGCGGGTGGGGATGCGCGGCGGGTGACATGTTCCGTAACTAGTCATAACTGACGGGTTTTGAAGTTAGCAGCCCCGCTGGTGCCGGTCAATGTGCTACCACCCCAGGACGGAGGTATTGACCGATACGGCGATCCCTGGTTAGCTAGAACATAATCTAGTCAGTTCTGACTGGTTTTACCGAACGGATCGCCGTGGACATCTCGAATCAAGTAACGGCCCTCATGGAACGAGCGGGATTGGCCAAACGGACCGACCAGCTCGGTGCGGTGGCAATCAACGCGGCGCAGCTCCTCATGCACGGGGGGTTCGAGACCGGTGAAGAAGGCTCGCCGTTCGAAGTGGTTGCCAAGGAGCCGATGTACCGGCTGCGCCGCTATTTCCCGGACAGCGACAGCACCGGAGGGCCGGCGGTGGTCCTCGTCCCGCCGATGATGTTCGTGGCCGACGTCTACGACGTCTCGTCATCGTCGTCGGCGGTGCGTGTGCTCCACGAGCAAGGCGTCGACCCGTGGGTGGTCGACTTCGGCGCACCCGAGCATGAACGCGGTGGGCTGCAGCGCACACTCGCCGATCACATCGTCGCGACCAGCGAGATCGTCGACCGCGTCCGGGACCTGACCGGCAAAGACGTGCACCTCGGCGGATACAGTCAGGGCGGGGTGTTCGCGTACTCGGTCGCCGCCTATCGCCACGGCGCGGGCCTGGCCAGCGTCATCTCCTTCGGTAGCCCGGTCGACACCAAGTCGGTGCCCGTATTTTCGTTGCCCGAGCCCGTGATGGAATTCGCCGCGGACGCGGTCGCCGCATTGCTGGACCGCACGGGACTGCCCGGATGGGCTACCCGCGAAGGCTTTCGGCTGCTCGATCCGATCAAGAACGCGCGGTCACGAGTGCAGTTCCTGATGCAGCTGCACGATCGGGAAGCGTTGCTGCCCAACGAGCGTCAGCGGCGCTTCATCGAATCCGAGGGCTGGATCGCCTGGCCGGCTCCGGCGCTGGCCGACGCACTGCGCCAGTTCATCGCGCAGAACCGGATGCTGGCCGGCGGCATGGTCATCGACGGGCGACCGCTGGCGCTGGCCGACATCGACCGGCCCATCCTGTGCTTTGTCGGCGAGAACGACAAGATCGGACAGCCGGAGGCGGTCAGGGCCATCGGCCGCGCGGCTCCCCGGGCCGACATCCACGAGGTCTCGCTGCCGGTCGGGCATCTCGGCATCGTGGTGGGTTCAGCGGCAACGAACGGCACCTGGCCGACGGTCGCCGCCTGGGCGTCGCATCTGGATAACGGCACCGAAATGCCGGAGATCGTCGGGCCGCTGGCCACGGCATCGCCGAAGGCCGCCGCCGGCCGCGGACGACGCAACCCGCTGATCTCGGCGGTTGGCCAGGGAATGCAGGCCGGTTGGCGCTTGGGTGCGGCCACCATCGAGGCGACGTGGGCACTCACGGCGGGCGCTGCCACCAATCTGCCGCGGCTGTTGCGCCTGGAATTGGTGCGCCCCGAGTCGCGGGTGTCTCTGGGCTGCCTGCTCGACGAACGCGCGGAAGGCCACCCCGGTGCGGTCGG
>PLSK01000199.1 GCA_003165155.1 Mycobacterium sp.
ACGCTGATCGCCATGCACCGTTCGCCGGCGCTACCGTACCCGGCGCCGATCAGCGCGTCGACGGCTTGGTCGAGGTCCGCGTCGGGCATCACGATCATGTGGTTCTTGGCGCCGCCGAAGCACTGCGACCGTTTGCCGTTTGCCGCGGCCGTCGCGTAGATGTACTGGGCGATGTCGGAGCTGCCGACGAACCCGACCGCCTTGATGTCGGGATGGTTCAACAGGGCGTCGACGGCCTCCTTGTCGCCGTGCACGACCTGGAACACGCCGGCGGGCAGACCCGCCTCCAGGAACAACTCGGCCAGGCGCAGCGGAACCGAGGGGTCACGCTCGCTTGGCTTGAGCACGAACGCATTTCCACAGGCGAGCGCCGGGCCGGCCTTCCACAGTGGGATCATCGCCGGGAAGTTGAACGGGGTGATGCCGGCGACCACGCCCAGGGGCTGGCGCAACGAGTAGACGTCAATGCCCGGACCGGCGCCTTCGCTGTACTCGCCTTTGAGGAGGTGCGGAATCCCCATGCAAAACTCGATAACCTCGATGCCGCGCTGGATGTCGCCCAGGGAGTCGGCCACCGTCTTGCCGTGCTCGAGCGACAGCAGCTCGGCGAGCTCGTCGGAGTTCTTGTTGACCAGCTCGATGAATCGCATCATCACGCGGGCACGACGTTGCGGATTCCACGCAGCCCACCCTTTTTGGGCCTCCACTGCCGACGCGACCGCGGCGTCCACCTCCGCTGACGAGGCCAGCGGCACTTTCGCCTGGACCTGGCCGGTGCTGGGATTGAAGACGTCAGCGGTACGGGTGGACTGGCCGGCCGTGCGCTGCCCGTCGATGAAGTGCGGAATTTGCGTGGTCATAAGTTGTCCTTGAGTACACAAAGAATTGGCTCGATACTAGGAGATCCTAGTAACTGCGGTGTGACGCCTGCAAGTGGGGTCACAGCTCGCACGCGGCCATCAGCGTGGCCGCCGAGGTGCTGACGGTGCTGCTGTGGGCGGTGCCGTGCATTTCACGCCGCGAAAGTGCAACTACCGACGGCTCTACTCGCGAAATGCGTCGGTAGTTGCACTTTCGCGGGGGGGATTGCGCAGACCTTCGACGAACGTTTGCGTCTCCGCCCACGTGGGCAGCAGGCCAGCCGCGCGCACTTCCTCGAAGCTGGGGGCCACGGCATCCCGATCGGACAAGGTGGGCGCGAGGCCGCCGACCAGCGGCCAGTCGATTGCGAGGGCCGGATCGGTGGCACAGATGGTGTGCTCGCGCTCCGGACTGTATACCGACGAGCACAAGTACATGATCGTCGTATTGTCTTGCAGCGCAAGGAATCCGTGCCCGAGGCCCTCGGAGATGTAGATCGTCCTGCGGTCCTTGTCGTCGAGCAGGACGGAGTCCCACTGGCCGAATGTCGGTGATCCCACCCGGGTGTCGACAACGACGTCGAACACCGAGCCGGACACGCAGGTCACGTACTTGGCCTGGCTCGGCGGCACCTGTGCGAAATGCACGCCGCGCAGCACACCGGCCGAGGACACCGAGCAGTTGGCCTGTCGGACGTCTAACCGATGACCGGCGAACGAGCTGAACCCGTGGTCGGTGATCCATTCGAAGAACATTCCGCGGGAGTCGCCGTGGATGGTGGGGGTGATCTCCCAGGCGCCCGGGATCTTGAGTTCGCGAACTTTCATCTCACTGACCACGTTCCTCGTAGCGGGCTTCGGCGGCATCCTTCAACGGACGCCACCATGATTCGTTGGCGCGATACCACTCGATGGTGGCGCGCAGGCCCTCCTCGAAGTCGGTGTGTTTGGGCCTCCAGCCCAATTCGCTGTACAGCAGTGACGGGTCGATGGCGTACCGAAGGTCGTGGCCGACGCGGTCGGGGACGTGGTCGAAGTCGTCGGGATCGCGGCCCATCATCTGCAGGAGCGTTCGTAGCACGGTCAGATTGTCGCGCTCGCCTTCGGAGCTGATCAGGTAGGTCTGCCCGAGCTGACCTTTTTCCAGGATGCGCCTGACCGCGCTGTTGTGGTCCTCGACGTGAATCCAATCGCGGATGTTGGCGCCGCTGCCGTACAACTTGGGGCGCCGGCCGGTCAGCACATTGGTGATCTGGCGGGGGATGAACTTCTCGATGTGCTGATACGGCCCATAGTTGTTGGAGCAGTTGGAGATCGTCGCGCAGACCCCGTACGACCGCGTCCAGGCCCTGACCAGCATGTCGGAACCGGCTTTACTCGCCGAGTACGGGCTCGACGGGTTGTAGGGCGTCGACTCGGTGAACTTTTGTGGGTCGTCGAGCTCCAGGTCCCCGTAGACCTCGTCCGTCGAGACGTGATGCAGCCGCACACCGTGGCGTCGTACCGCCTCCAGGATGACGAAGGTCCCGATCACGTTGGTTCGCAGGAAAAGCTCCGGGTCGTCCAGCGCGTTGTCCACGTGGCTTTCCGCGGCGAAATGTATGACCGCGTCGCACTCGGCGACCAGTTCGGAGACCAGTTCGGCGTCGCTGATATCGCCCTCTACCAGCCGGATGACGTCCTCTACGCCCTCCAACGACTCTCGCCGGCTCGCGTAAGTCATGGCGTCGAGCACCGTGATCGAATCCTCGGGATACTCCCGAACGGTGCTAAGCACGAAATTGGCTCCGATGAAACCGGCGCCACCGGTGACCAGCAATCGCATGGCCCAAACCTTAACCGAGCGAGATGTCAGCTTGGGGGAGTTACCCCTAATGGACCCGCCAGCGCGCTCAGGGCGGGCAGCAGAATGTCTTCGTTCCAGCCGCCCAGCACCTGAATCGCCACGTGGTCGGCACCGGCTTCCAGGTGCTCGTTGAGGCGGTGCGCAATGGCGTCGGGGGTGCCATAGGCCACCACCGAGTCGATCAGCCGGTCGCTGCCGGGCTTGTGTACGTCGTCTTCGGTGAAGCCCAGCCGCAGCCAGTTGTTCACGTAGTTGCTGAGGCCGAGGTAGTGGTCGGCCGTCTCGCGGCCGACCCGGCGGGCCTCGTCTGCGTCGGTCGTGAGCACCACTTTGTGCTCCGGTGCCAGGAACACCGAATTTCCGACCAGCTCGCGGGCCTTGGCCGTGTGCTCCGGTGTGGTCAGATACGGGTGGGCGCCGGCGCTGCGCTCCGCCGATAGCTTCAACACCCGCGGCCCGAGCGCGGCCAGAACCCGCCGGCTGGTCGGCACCATGGCGGCGTCGAGCTGGTCGAGGTAGCCGACCAATGCGTCGTAGGGCTTGATGTATTCCTCGGTGTGCTCGCGGTGTCCTACCCCGATGCCCAGCAAAAACCTACCCGGATGGGCGTTTTCAATGCGGTGAAAGGATTCGGCGACGGCCGGTGCCGGTGCCGACCAGATGTTGACGATCCCGGTGGCCAGTTGCAACGAGATGGTGTGTGCCAGCACCGGGTCGACCCAGGCCAGGTCGGCGTCTGGTGATCCACCGATCCAGACGGTACCGAACCCGAGTGCTTCGATTTTCGCGGCCAGTTCGGGCGTGATCGAGCGGGTGGGTAGCCACACGCCGAACCGGCCCAGGTCGGGTTTCAGTGAAACTGCCTCGGTCATCTATGTCCCCCCGTGTCTCTTGCTCAGGACTGAGTCAGTCCGAGCGGCCCCGCCAATTCGGCCAGCGCCGCAACCAGATTTTCATCTTTGGTGAGGATCTGCACAGGCACGTGGTCGGCGCCGGCGTCGAGCTGCTCGTTGAGCCGCGCCGCGATCTGATCCAGGGTGCCGTAGGCCACCACCGCGTCGACCAGCCGATCGCTGCCCGGCCGGGTGACTTCCTCTTCGGTGAAGCCCAGCCGCTTCCAGCTGTTGCGATAATTGGCCAGGTTGAAATAGATATCGAGCGCCCCGCGGCCTACGGTGCGGGCTTTGTCGGCGTCAGTGGTCAAGACGACCTTGTGCTCGGGCGCCAAGAACGCTGCTGGGCCGATCAGTTCACGGGCCTGCGCGGTGTGCTCCGGGGTGGTCAGGTAGGGATGCGCGCCTGCGCTGCGTTGCGCCGAGAGCTCTAGTACTCGCGGGCCCAGCGCCGCGACCACCCGGCGATTGGCCGGCACTCCGTTAGCGTCGAGCTGGTCCAAGTACTCCACCAGCGCGTCGTAGGGCTTGCGGTATTGCGCGATCGCCTCGCGATGGCCGACACCGATACCCAGCAGGAACCGGCCCGGGTAGGCCTTGTCGATGCGGTGGAACGACTTCGCCACCGCATCGGCGGCGGCCGTCCAGATGTTGACGATGCCGGTGGCCACCTGCAATGTGGTGGTCGCTTCGAGGATGGGTTCCACCCAGGCCAGCTCGGCGGGCGGCGAGCCGCCCACCCAGACGGCCCCGTAGCCCAGAGACTCGATCTCTTTGGCCTGCTGGGGCGTCACGCCCCGCCCGAACGCTCCGAACCGGCCTAGATTGGGTTTGCTCNNCGATGAACCGCGTATCGCCGGGCACCGATTCCACGCGAAGGTCCCCGCGATGCTTCTTGACGACGATGTTCCATGCCAGATCCAGCCCGAGGCCGGTGCCCTCCCCGAACGGTTTGGTGGTGAAGAACGGCTCGAAGATGCGCCCGCGGACGGCGTCGGGAACTCCTGGCCCGGTGTCGCAGATCTCGATCCGGGCCATTTTCTCACCGTCCCGCCTGGTGCGAATGGTCAGCGTGCCACCCTCGTCGCGCATCGCGGCGATCGCGTTGTCGATGATGTTGGTCCATACCTGGTTCAGATCGCCTGGATAGCAAGGGATTTCGGGAAGTGATTTGTCGAATTCCTTGGTCACCGTGATGGCTTTGGTGCCCTTGCCGTCTTTACTCAACCGGTCGGCGAACATCACCAGCGTGCTGTGCAGCAGTTCGTGTACGTCGGCCACCTGGAACGGGGCCCGGTCCATCTGGGAGTACTGCTTGGCGTCGGCGACCAGCGCGGAGATCCGCTTGCTAGCCTCCGAAATCTGGTTCAGCAGCAGTTCGCCATTGATGGTGTAGCTGAGCCAGCGGATTGCTTTCTCCACCGATGCCGACGCGTCGAGCTCCTCGGCGGTCGCGGATATCCGTTCCAGCCAGTTGATGTCGATGCCGCCTTCGACAAAGGTCGACGCGATATCCGAGCTGTCGTCGATGATGCCGTGGTCTTCCAGCCAGTCGCTGACGGCGTCTTCGCAGTCGGCGGTCTCCATCGCGGTCATGTGTTGCGATGCCGCTTTGGCGACTTGCTCGGCGAGCTGTTCCTGCAGCTGTACCAGAGCGCGCAGCGCCTCCGGGGTGACGCTGCCGTCGGCGAGCATCACCAGCTTCTGCCGCATCCCGGCGATCCGCTCGCGCAGTTCGGCGGCGGCCCGCACGGTGGCCGCGGCGGGATTGTTCAGCTGATGGGTCAGCCCGGCCGACAACTGGCCCAGCGCCAGCAGCTTCTCCCGGCTGTCGATGATCCGGCGGGTCCGGTCGGTGCCGACGGCGATCCCGTCGAGCAGGTGGACGGCCATCGGGAACTCGTCTTTCATGAACTTGGCGAACACGGGCGCGTCCATCACAAAGAACCGCGACGGCTTCGTCGCGTGCACCGACGCGTCGTAGAACTTCTGCTTCCCTCCGGTGAACGCGCGCCAGGCGCCGCAGTAAACGCCGCGCTGCGATGTCCGGTTGGTTTCGATGTCCTGTCCGCCTGAGAGCTTCGACATCATCAGCTCGCCTTCGATGAGGACGTAGAAGCAGGTGGCAGGTTCACCCTCGAGGCAGATCGGGCCCGGCTCGAAAGTCTCGACGTGCCCGTTGGCGCACAACGTCGCGAGCTGTTCGTTGTTCAGCGCCTCGAACAGGAACAGGGTGCGTAGCTTGTCGGGCTCACACGGCAACTTGGTCATGGCGCCAGGCCCTTCTAGCTCTCGGCCAGGTAGCGGTGCACCAGCATCACGGCCATCGAGCCCTCGCCGACCGCGGCCGCGACCCGTTTCGCCGACTCGGAACGCACATCGCCTGCGACGAACACACCCGGCACGCTGGTTTCCAGGTGGTGCGGCGGACGATCCAAGTTCCAGCCGCACACGTTTCGCAGATCGGGGCCGGTGAGGATGAAGCCGTGGTTGTCGCGGGCCAGCACCCCGTCGAGCCATTCGGTGCGTGGCGCGGCGCCGATGAAGATGAACATCCGGGCACAGCTGACGTCTTCGGTGTCGCCGGTCTTGTTGTCGACGAGGGTCAGTTTCTCCAGGTGGTCGCTACCCATGGCGCAGTGCACTTCGGCGCAGGTGCGAACCGTGATCTTGGGGTTTTGCTCGATCTGCTGGATCAGGTAATAAGACATCGACGCCTCCAGCGACGGGGCGCGCACCACGATGGTCACCGATGCGGCGTCGCGGGACAGGTACATCGCGGCCTGGCCGGCCGAATTCGCCCCGCCGATCACGTAGACCTCTTCGTCGGCGCACTCCGACGCGACGGAGGTGGCGGCGCCGTAGTAGATGCCGCGGCCGGTCAGCTCGGCGCATCCGGTTGCCTCCAGCTGGCGATAAGCGACCCCGGTGGCCAGGATGACCGAGTGCGCGTCGATGGAACCGCCGTCGGCGAGTCGCACGGTGCGCGCGCTGCCATTTATTTCCAGCGCGGTGGCCTCGCGAGTGGTGATGAGTTCGGCGCCGAACTTCTCGGCCTGCCTGCGCGCGCGATCAGCCAGTTGGCTGCCCGAAACCCCGTCCGGAAAGCCGAGGTAGTTCTCGATCCGCGAACTCTGGCCGGCCTGGCCGCCGGTCGCGGTGCGTTCGATGAGCACGGTGCGCAGGCCCTCGGAGGCCCCGTATACGGCGGCGGCCAGGCCCGCGGGGCCGCCGCCGATCACGACGAGGTCGTAGAACTCCTGCGACGGCTTGGTGGTGAGGCCCAACTTGTCGGCCAGCTCGGCGTCGCTGGGGTCAACGAGGGGTTCGCCGCCTTCGGTCACCACGACCGGTAGCCGCAGGCCGTCCTCGCCGGCCGCCTGCAGGAGCTGCTCGCCCAACGGCTCATCGGCCATGAACCAGTTGTAGTCGAGCCCGTTGCGGGCCAGGAAGTCCCGCACCTCCCAAGACCGCGCCGACCAGCGGTGCCCGATGACCTTGGTGTGCAGGATGGGGCGTTCGGGCGCCATCCTCCACGCATCCAACAGCGCGTCGATGACGGGGTAGAGCTTCTCCTCGGGCGGATCCCACGGCTTGAGCAGGTAGTGGTCGAGGTCGACAACATTGATCGCGTCGATGGCGGCGTGCGTATCGGCGTAGGCGGTGAGCAGTACTCGCCGTGCCGCCGGGTACAGGTCCATCGCCTGTTCGAGGAATTCAATGCCAGACATCTGCGGCATCCGGTAGTCGGCGACCAGCATCGCGACCGCTTCGCCGCGAAGCTTGAGTTCTTTGAGGGTATCCAGGGCGTCGGGGCCCGATTCCGCGCGCACGATGCGGTGTTCCTCGCCGTACTTGCGGCGCAGGTCCCGGGCCACGGCTCGGGACACCGCCGGATCGTCGTCGACGGTCAGCATCACGGGTTTGCGGCGCTGCTCGGCTGGGGCGCCGGCAGGGTGCGAAACAGGATCTGTCATCGGCGTCAAGTATGCCCTCGTCAGCGCTAGTGTGGGAGGTGCCCAAGAGATGGAAGAGGCGGGCCCAATCCCTTCGACAGCGATTTTGGCCAGGCCGAATCACCAGGTATTGTGGAGCAACGGTGCGCATGCGCGCCGACTTCTTGCGTGCCTGTCCTAGGAATTTCCTGTCACCGGCTCACGTTTCAAGTCGGGACTATTGTCGCGCCGGTTTGGGCGCAGCAGTGATACGAAACCAAAGACGAGGATTCCTGAGAGCTAATGGCCAAGAAGGACGGTGCCATAGAGGTCGAGGGCCGCGTGGTCGAGCCCCTGCCCAATGCGATGTTCCGCATTGAGCTGGAGAACGGCCACAAGGTACTTGCCCACATCAGCGGCAAGATGCGGCAGCACTACATCCGCATCCTGCCCGAGGACCGGGTGGTGGTGGAGTTGTCTCCCTATGACCTGTCCCGGGGCCGCATTGTGTACCGATACAAGTAACGAAAAGCCCGCACCACATAACCACGAGTAGACAGAACAGGATCGAAAAGCCGTGAAGGTGAACCCAAGCGTCAAGCCAATCTGTGACAAATGCAGGGTGATCCGTCGGCATGGGCGGGTCATGGTGATCTGCTCCGATCCACGCCACAAGCAGCGCCAGGGCTAGTCCGGACAATCAGGCCTGAGTCGGCCTACACAACTGAATGCAGACCTCCCAGCACCAATGAGCGGCTGGCATCTATACGAGATGGGCCAGCTCATGTACGCCCGGTCGGAGGCCGGGCCCCGCGCATACGCGGGAACGGACTGGGAAAAGACCTCCGCCTAGAAAAAAGAGGAAAGCCACATATGGCTCGATTAGTCGGCGTCGACCTGCCGCGTGATAAGCGGATGGAGGTCGCATTGACCTACATCTTCGGCATCGGTCGTACCCGTTCCAACGAAATCCTGGCAGCCACCGGCATCGACCGGGACCTGCGCACCAAGGACCTGACCGACGACCAGCTGACCCACCTGCGCGACTACATCGAAGGCAACCTCAAGATCGAGGGTGACCTGCGTCGCGAGGTGCAGGCAGATATTCGCCGCAAGATCGAGATCGGCTGCTACCAGGGTCTGCGGCACCGCCGCGGCCTGCCGGTGCGTGGACAGCGCACTAAGACCAACGCGCGCACCCGCAAGGGCCCCAAGCGCACCATCGCAGGCAAGAAGAAGGCCAGGTAACCCCGGATGCCACCAGCAAAGAAGGCCGCCGCTGCTGCCCCCAAGAAGGGGCAGAAGACGCGCAGGCGGGAAAAGAAGAACATCCCGCACGGTGCCGCTCACATCAAGAGCACGTTCAACAACACGATCGTGACGATCACCGACCCGCAGGGCAACGTCATCGCCTGGGCGTCGTCGGGTCACGTCGGCTTCAAGGGCTCGCGGAAATCGACGCCGTTCGCGGCTCAGCTGGCGGCCGAGAACGCCGCCCGCAAGGCGCAGGAGCACGGCGTGAAGAAGGTAGACGTGTTCGTGAAGGGCCCGGGTTCGGGCCGGGAGACCGCGATCCGGTCGCTGCAGGCCGCCGGCCTGGAGGTCGGGGCGATCTCCGACGTCACCCCCCAGCCGCACAACGGCTGCCGTCCGCCCAAGCGCAGAAGGGTCTAGGAGATAAATCATGGCTCGTTACACCGGACCCATGACCCGCAAATCGCGGCGTCTGCGCACCGACCTCGTCGGCGGCGATCAAGCTTTTGAAAAACGTCCTTACCCGCCCGGCCAGCACGGCCGTGCGCGGATCAAGGAAAGCGAATACCTGCAGCAGCTGCAGGAGAAGCAGAAGGCCCGCTTCACCTACGGCGTGATGGAAAAGCAGTTCCGTCGCTACTACGAAGAGGCCGTTCGCCACTCGGGCAAGACGGGTGAGAACCTGCTGCAAATCCTGGAGAGCCGCCTGGACAACGTGGTCTACCGCGCCGGGTTGGCTCGCACCCGCCGGATGTCCCGCCAGCTGGTCAGCCACGGGCACTTCACGGTCAACGGCGTGCACGTTGACGTGCCCAGCTACCGGGTGTCGCAGTACGACATCATCGATGTGCGGGACACGTCGCTGAACACGGTGCCGTTCCAGATCGCGCGCGAGACGTCGGGCGACCGCCCGATCCCGAGCTGGATCCAGGTCGTTGGCGAGCGCCAGCGCATCCTGATCCACCAGTTGCCCGAGCGGGCCCAGATCGACGTGCCCCTCACCGAGCAGCTAATCGTCGAGTACTACTCGAAGTAACACCCNNAAACACCATGCTGATCTCACAGCGACCCACACTGTCCGAGGAAATCCTCACCGACAGCCGCTCTCAGTTCGTCATCGAACCGCTGGAGCCGGGATTCGGTTACACCCTGGGCAATTCGCTTCGGCGCACGCTGCTGTCGTCGATTCCCGGCGCGGCCGTCACCAGCATCCGCATCGATGGCGTGCTGCACGAATTCACCACGGTGCCGGGCGTCAAAGAAGATGTCACCGGCATCATCTTGAACCTCAAGGGTCTGGTCGTGTCCTCCGAGGAGGACGAGCCCGTCACGATGTACCTGCGGAAGCAGGGTCCGGGTGAGGTCACCGCCGGCGACATCGTGCCGCCCGCCGGTGTCACCGTGCACAACCCCGGCATGCACATCGCGACGCTGAACGACAAGGGCAAGCTCGAGGTCGAGCTGGTCGTCGAGCGGGGCCGCGGCTACGTGCCGGCGGTGCAGAACCGGGCTTCGGGCGCCGAGATCGGCCGCATCCCGGTCGATTCCATCTACTCGCCGGTGCTCAAGGTCACCTACAAGGTGGACGCCACCCGTGTCGAGCAGCGCACCGACTTCGACAAGCTGATCCTGGACGTCGAAACAAAGAACTCGATCACCCCGCGGGACGCACTGGCTTCGGCCGGTAAGACCCTTGTCGAGTTGTTCGGCCTGGCACGCGAACTCAACATCGAGGCCGAGGGAATCGAGATCGGGCCGTCGCCGGCCGAGGCCGACCACATCGCGTCGTTCGCGTTGCCGATCGACGACCTGGATCTGACCGTGCGGTCGTACAACTGCCTCAAGCGCGAGGGTGTGCACACCGTCGGCGAGCTGGTGTCGCGCACCGAATCCGACCTGCTCGACATCCGCAACTTCGGGCAGAAGTCCATCGACGAGGTCAAGGTCAAGCTGCACCAGCTGGGTCTGTCGCTCAAGGACAGCCCGCCCACCTTCGACCCCTCGGAGGTTGCGGGTTACGACGTCGCCACCGGCACCTGGTCCACCGAGGGTGCGTACGACGACGCGGACTACGCCGAAACCGAACAGCTTTAACTTCGGCTTTTGAACATCTAGACAGGAGCATCAGCAATGCCCAAGCCCACTAAGGGCCCCCGTCTCGGCGGGTCGTCTTCGCACCAGAAGGCCCTACTGGCCAACCTGGCCACGTCGCTGTTCGAGCACGGCCGGATCAAGACGACCGAGCCGAAGGCCCGTGCGCTGCGGCCGTATGCCGAGAAGCTGATCACGCACGCCAAAAAGGGTGCGCTGCATAACCGTCGAGAGGTTCTGAAGAAGATCCGCGACAAGGACGTGGTGCACACCTTGTTCGCGGAGATCGGGCCGTTCTTCGCCGATCGCAACGGCGGCTACACCCGCATCATCAAGGTCGAGGCACGCAAGGGCGACAACGCCCCGATGGCCGTGATCGAGCTGGTGCGGGAGAAGACGGTGACCTCGGAGGCCGATCGGGCACGCCGGGTGAAGGCGTCGAAGGACGTTGCGCCCGAGGCGGTGGCGGCACCGGAGGCTGAGGCTGACGAGGCTGCGGTGGCCGAAGCCGAGGTTGAGGCCACCAGCGAGGTCACCGACGTGACCGAAGAAGCCGAGGCCCCTAGTGAGGCCGAGGCCGAGGCCGAAGCGACCCCCGCCGAAGAGTCGGGCGACGCCGAGAATTAGTGAGGACGTCCGTCTTCGGTTCGACATTGCCTACGACGGAACCGATTTCGCAGGCTGGGCGGCCCAAACCGGGCAGCGCACCGTAGCCGGCGTTCTCGATGACGCGCTGACGACCGTTTTTCGCACGCAGTTGCGGCTGCACGCGGCTGGGCGCACCGACACGGGAGTGCATGCCCAGGGGCAGGTTGCCCACGTCGACGTGCCGGTTGACGCGTTGCCGAATGCGTACCCGCGTTCACCGCGCCCCGATGATCCGGAATTCCTCCCGCTGCTGCGCCGCCTCGCCCGGTTTCTGCCCGCCGATGTGCGGGTCCTGAAGATCGGCCGCGCCCCAGCGGGTTTCGATTCCCGGTTCTCGGCGCTGCGGCGCCATTACATGTACAGGTTGTCGACCGCACCCTATGGCGTGCAGCCACACGAGGCCCGCTACATCACGGCGTGGCCGCGCGTTCTGGATCTGGATGCGATGAGCGCCGCGTCACGAGACCTGCTGGGGCTGCACGACTTCGCCGCCTTCTGCCGCCATCGTGATGGTGCCACCACCATCCGCGACCTGCAGCGGCTGGACTGGTCGCGCGAGGGCGATCTGATCACCGCGTACGTCACCGCCGATGCGTTCTGCTGGTCGATGGTGCGGTCATTGGTCGGAGCGCTGCTGGCCGTCGGCGAGCAGCGACGCCCGGCCACGTGGTGCCGTGAGTTGCTCACTGCCGCCGGCCGCTCCAGCGACTTCGCGGCAGCGCCGGCGCAGGGCTTGACGCTGATCAGCGTCGACTATCCGCCCGACGACCAGCTGGCGGCGCGGACGTTGATCACCCGGGATCTGCGCTCGCCCGGTTAGAGCCTGCCGACGACGAAGTTCGCGGCCTGGCTGGTCATCCCGGGCACGTAGCTCAGGTGCGCATTCCACTTGTTGCCGTCCGAACAAATCGGGTCACCCTGGTTGCACAAGTCGATCGTCTTGCCTCCGAAATTCGGGCTCAGTGCGCCCATCAACCCGCCCGCCCGGCCCGACGGATTCCCGAACAGGGCGACCGCGGCGACGTGATTGGCCGCGTTGCCCGGCAGCGGCTGTTGGAAGCCGAGGCCGGGCAACGGTGCGGCGGTGACGATGTCGATGACGGCTGCACCCTGCGAGTACCCGCCGAGCACCATTTTCGTGTTGGGGCAATTGCTGGCCATCTGCTGGACGTGGCCGCTGGCGTCATTTGCGCCGTTTGTGGCGGCCAGGAAGTCCTTGTCCGCGGGGTAGTTGACCCCGTAGGCGTTGACGTTTCTCTTGGTCTGCCGACGCAGTGAGTCGACGAAGGCCCCGCCCACCTTCCCGACGCCGGGCGGCTCGTCGGTTCCCCGGGCGAACACCACCTCAACGTCCGGGCACCCCGACCGGGCCCAGGGGCTCGGTGGGGGTGCAAGCAACATTGCGGTCGCTGCGATGAATGCGGCCGCCACCAGGGTGGACAAACGGCGCACCGACGGGATTATCGCGGCAAGCCTCATCCCGCGATTTTAGGGCTTATTGCAAGTGCGTCAGTGGAACGCCGCGACCAAATCTGGGGTCGGCGAGCTCGGTCCATGGATCGAGGTGCCAGGGCCGGGCGCCTGCGGGCCGGGCAACTCCGGGCCGCCATACCCGGGGGTCCCGGGGCCAGGGGTCTGTATCGACGGCCCGAAACCGGGCACCTGTTGGCCAGACCCGGCCATCAGCTTGGATGCGACGAAAGCCGCCGCCTGGGTGGTGTACACGGGGACGTAGCCCTCCGTGTGTCCACTCCACTCATTGCCTTGACCCGCATGGCAGATCGGGTCATTGGGATTGCACAGGTCGATCGCCTTGGAGGCGAACAAGGCGCTCTGGGTCGTTATCGACCCACCGGCGCGGTCGGCCACATCGCCGAAGACGACGACGGCCACAACGTTGTTCGCGTACTCCGGCGGTAACGAAGTGCCCCAGTTGATGCCGCCGATGGGGACCCCGCTGACGATGTCGATCACGTCCGCGCCTTGCGAGTAGCCACCCAACACGATCTTGGTGTTCGGGCAGGACGACACCATGGATTTGACGTGCGAAATCACGTCGTTGGCACCGTCGCCGGTGTGTATCTGCAGCTTGCTGGCGGCGTAGTTCACCCCGTAGGTGCTGATGTTCATGCCGTTGGTCTGCTGGCGCAGCGAGTCGGCGAACGCATCGCCCACCCGGCCGAGTCCTGGATCCTCGTTGGTACCGCGCGCGAAGACGACCTGAGCGTCCGGGCAGTCGGCGTGCGCGACCGGGGTCGCGCTTGGGGTTGCCAGCAGGCCGGCGGCCGTGATGAGGGCGCCAGCGGCCAGCCCGACCCAGCGACCGGTTGACCGTGCGGTGGCCGCCCGAGGGGCCCGAAGTTTTGGTGCGCGGTTATAGATCACCCCCAAATTTTACCCAAAACCGATCGGGGCGAAACTCTCGTGACCTGTGGATGGACTGAGCGGGGCCGCAAGCGCACGGTCTAGCGTGAGCGGAACGGATTCGCGGATTATGGAGGGTCAGTGCCGCGCCAGCCGACGACCTGGCTCCACGTCAGCGGTTACCGATTTCTGCTGCGCCGCATCGAATGCGCGTTGCTGGGTGGACAGAGCCGCGCGGCCGGCGAAGTGCTGCGTGCGCGGACGGCGTCGCTGACGGTTGGATGTGCAGTGGCGATCGTTGCCGTACTGGCATGCGGATTCCTGGCCTTGCTGCGGCCACATGCACGGCTCGATCAAGCCAAGATCGTGATGGGTCAAGAATCCGGAGCGTTGTACGTGCGGGTGGGCGACACGTGGCATCCGGTGCTGAACCTGGCATCGGCGCGGCTGATTGCGGCGACCGAGGCGAACCCCCGCCCGGTGCGAGAGTCGGAATTGGGCCGCACCAAACGCGGTCCGCTGCTGGGTATCCCGGGTGCGCCGCAGCTTCTCGGCGCGCCAGTGTCCGCCGATGAGTCAACCTGGATGATCTGCGATACCGACCGCGATGCGGCAACGACGATCGTCGTCGGCCGCCCCGCGGGGTCGGCGGTCCGTCGCCTGGAGCCGGACCACGCGATGCTGGTGACGCCCGGCTCGGGCTCGCCGGCCTACCTGCTCTACGACGGGCAACGGGCTGCGGTGGATCTTGCTGACGGTGCGGTCGTGCGTGCACTGAGGCTCGAGGGTCACCGGCCGCGCGTTGTCTCGCGGACGTTGCTGAATGCCATCCCGGAGGCTGCGCCGATCGCGGCGCCGCGGATTCCCGGCGCGGGCGCCGAGGCGGCCGGGTTTCCCGGATTTCTGGTGGGCAGTGTGCTGCGCATCACACGCGGAGATGGTGACGAGTATTACGTCGTTTTGACCAGTGGTATCCAGCGGATCGGAGCGGTTGCCGCCGATCTGCTGCGCTTCAGTAACTCGCACGGCATCGCCAACTTCATCACGGTGGCACCCGATGTGATCCGCGCCAGCCCGATTGTGGGCACATTGCCAGTGGCGACCTTCCCCAACCGACCGCCACGCGAGGGCGGCATGGACAACGCCGATAGCACGGTGTGTGCCGCATGGGCCCCCGCGATACCCGGACCCTCGGGCCAGGCCGGCATTGCGTACCTGGCTGGGACCGGCCTGCCGGTGCCAGCCGGGCAGGTGCCGGTGGCCTTGTCGCAAGCCGACGGCAATGGTCCCGCGCTGGACGCGGTGTACCTGCCGCCGGGACGCAGCGTTTACGTGCGGGGGAGCGGTCGAATCGGCACGCGATACCTCGTCACCGACACTGGGGTGCGGTTCGCGATCCACGACGACGACGCGGCGCACGACCTCGGCCTTCTGGCGCCGACTTTGGCACCGTGGCTGGTGTTGGCGACGTTGCCATCCGGACCGGAACTGAGCAGGCAGAATGCCCTAGTCGCCTGGGACACGATCCCGGGACCGCCGCAACCCACCCTTGGCTGCACCGATGGTCAGCACTGTTAGCAGCCCAACCAGGCAGATCGCCGCGCCGCCGAAGGCCGTGTTTCGCGCGTGGGGATCGGGTGGTCTCGGCGTCGCCGCCGTGGTGATCGGCACCGATGTTGAGTTTGGCGTGGAGGTGTTGGCGGCCGGCGCCAAGTCGGTGCTGACAGCCGCGAGGGCATCGACTGTGCCGTGGCCGACGAGCGCATTCCATCCGGCGGGCGGATGATGCGCCGTCGACTCGATACGCTGCATCACCTGCCGTGCGGTCAACGCTGGAAACCGCGCGCGGATCAGCGCGGCAACGCCGGTGACGACTGGTGCCGCGTAACTGGTTCCGGATACCGGCGCCGACCCGAGCGAGGTGGCCGCCTCGCCAGCGGCGGCAACGTCTACCCAGGGCCCGGCCAGAGTGAATGCCGACGGCGCCCCTTGCGAGTTCACCGAACCGACAGTCAGGACATAGTCGTCGTACCAGGCCGGGCTCACCGCGACCGTCGCGGTCTCCCACGACGCGTCGGAACGCTGCTGCGGACACTGCGCGGTGCCACCGGTATTGCCGGCTGCGGCCACAACGACAGCGTTTTTGATGTCGACCGCGTAGGCGAGTGCGGCGCCTAATGCCCGATCGTCGAGCGCGGACCCGACCGGAACACATGCAACTGAAGAAATGTTGATCACCGACGCACCAAGGTCTGCGGCCGTCCGGACGGCTCTTGCCATGGTGTCGACATCACCCATCCCGGTGCCGGACTGGCCGCTGGAGGGAGCGAACTTCGCACTGGACTGGCGGATGCTGATCAAAGCGACCTCCGGCGCCACGCCGCTGAAGCTATCGGTCTTGGGATCCGGTGTGGCCGCGATTATTCCGGCCACGAGGGTGCCATGGGCGTCGCAATCCTGGGTGCCGTCGCCGGTCGACACGTAGTCGCCCCCGGCGATAACGTCGGGCAGCCGGGGGTGCCGCGAAACGCCGGTGTCGATGACCGCTACGCGCTGACCCGCCCCGCGGGTGAGCTGCCACACCTGCGGCAGCTGAAGGTCCGTCAGCTGGTTTTGACCCGGCGGCGAATTCGCCTGCAGAACAGCACAAACCTCGCGTTGCGCGGTCCGCTGTGGTGGGGCAGGCAACGCGGGTTTGGGCAACCATCGATCGTCGATCCGAGGCGGCGAAATCGCCTGCGCCGAGGGTGTTCCGAAGACAGACAGTTCGGCTAGGGCACATGCGATCAGCAGGCGCACCGGGCGTCCCGTGGTCAACTCGGGCTCAGGCCGCGAACAGTGCCGTAGAGACCGGCTATCCAGCAGGTCAGGGGCACAATGGCAACCAGCGCCAGATACTCCAGTAAATCGACGGTACGCCGCATTGCGGGCGAGAAGGACGTCGCGGGAACGACGAACCCCAGGTAGATCGCACCAGCGGCTAAAGCCGCCGTTGTCGCGACTACCCATGGACCGTAGTCGGGTGCGCCGACCGCCGCAGAAATGAACGTTGCTCCGATAGTGAGGATTCCAGGGATGGCGAACGCCGGCATCCTCCTGCCGTCGTGGCGTGCGCGCAGCAGCAGCAGCGCACCGATGATTGCGGCAAAGGCGATGCAGTCAGTGCGCGAGGCGTCTGACAGTGCGGTGGCCACGGCGCCGACAGCCGCTGTCGATGCGAATGCGGGGAGCAGGCTGGACAGCCACCGATCAGCATGCATGGCCCTGACGGTCAGAGGCTCCCTTTCAGGCGCTCGTTCTGGTGCAGGGGAATCGGGGCGTGGCGTGGGCGGCAGCTGCGGAGACAAACCCGAGAGCACGGTTGACACCCGCCCGGCCAAACCGAGTAGACCGAGGGATAGCAGCGCGCACACTGAACTGATCGTGTGCAGCGGAGCGGTGGTGATGACAGCCGCCAATGCGCCCGCCGCGAACACCGCTGCGAAGCATGCCACCGCCGTCAATATGGCAACGCCGCAACCCGTTACGCGGATCGCCAATACCGAGGTGACGGCTGCCGCGACCGCGGCCAGCAGCGCATTGGGGCCGCCCGCGACGCCGGGCACCGCCAGAAACCCGGCGGTCGCCGCGAATCCGATGGCGATCAGGTTCAGTGTGAGCCCGGCGACCCGGCTCCCATATATCCGGTGCGCGACCACGGCAGCCAACATTGCGACGAAGCCGGCTAATGCCGCGACAGCTGCGGTGCTGTCGAAGCCGCGAATGGCGTTATTGCTCAATGCATTGCGCATCAGCACCAGGCACCCAACGCCGGTAAAGCCGCTTGCGGCCACCGCCCCGGTGAGCTGTGCCGCTCGCCGGGTCCAGGGGCGGGCTTTCGCATCGACCGCTGCCGACACGGCGTCCGCCACGTCGTCGTAACGCGGATCGGGTACGGGAGTAGTCGGCTGACTGAGCACCAGAATCGCGCCGTCCTGGATACCGTTCTGCGCCAACGTCGCCGACGCCGGCAGAGCAGACGCGCCCGGCAGGGAAAGCTGGTAGCGCTTAGCCGCCGGATCGCCGAACCTATCGCCGCCGAGGCCATCCACGATGTCGACGATCTCCGGGATCAGCTCCGCGACGGGCAGCCCCGCGGGCAGGACCAGGTCGACGACGGCGTCGCCGGCATTGACTGACACGCGGCGTAGCCCTGGATCTGCTGCAGACAGCATTGTGGACAAAGGTGGTCCCCTTAGAATCGGATAGTCGCCACGTTAGCCAGGTTTCACCCCTTCTATATCCGGCTGTCCACAGCTGACTTGCGGCCGGTTCCGGTGCGGCCTAGCGTCGTCCAGCGATGGGAGGGGCCGGTATGACCCAGGGATTCGTACCCTTACGACGGCGGTTGGGGGCCGCGTCGGCGATCACGGACATTGCCGTTGCAGCGCCGCCCGAGCTGCCGCCGCCAGCCTCGCGGGGCCTGCTGCAGCGGGCCCTGCCGGTCGTTCTATCTGCCGGGACGGCGGCCCTGATGGCGGTGGTTTTCTTCTCGCGGTCGGCCGTGGCCCAAAACCCCACGTTTCTGGCGTTCCCGGTGATGATGCTGATTTCGGTTGTGCTGACAGCGGCAGCCCGTCGCGGCCCGCAACGGGGTCGGGCTATTGAGGCCAACCGTTTCGACTACTTCGAATACCTGGCTGATCTTCGCGCACGCGTCAGTGAAACGGCTGCAGTACAACGCTTGTCATTGGTCTGGGACTACCCCGACCCCGAAACATTGTGGACGTTGATCGGCGGCCCTCGGATGTGGGAGCGGCGGCCTAGCGACCCCGACTTCTGCCGTGTGCGCGTCGGCGTCGGGACCTTGGCGCTTGCCACGCGTTTGGTGGCGCCGGAGACCCCGCCCGGTGAGCGGTCGGACCCAGTCACCGCCGCGGCGCTGCGTGGCTTCATCGACACACATTGCACGATCGCCGACGCGCCGATCACCGTCCCATTACATGGGACAGCCGTAGTGACAGTCGATGGGGATTCAAGCCAGCTGCGTGGACTAATCCGCGCGATCGTCTGCCAGTTGGCCGTGCTGCATGCGCCGGACCAGTTGCTGATAGTCGGCGTGATCAGCGATCGGAGTCGGACCCACTGGGATTGGCTCAAATGGCTTCCGCACAACCGGCATCCGACCGCCAGCGATGCCGTCGGGCCGGCCCGGATGGTGTATCAGAGTCTGGCCGAGGCGCAGCGGGCGCTCCTCGGTGCGCGACCAGCCCAGGTGGTGGTCATCGTTGATGCGGAGGAGCGCACGACCGCCGACGCGGTAGGGGGCGTGACCATCCTCGCGGCCGAGCCCGGGGGCGACGGCCAAGTGTTGACGATCCGGTATCGAGGCGAATCTCAAGTGTTGGCGCGTCCCGATCGGATGGACCCCATAGACGCGCTGACTTGTGCCCGCCGGCTCGCCCGATATCAGGTCGCCGGGGACGGTGTGGGCGACAGGTCGGGCTGGCCGAGTCTGCTCGGCATTGGCGATGTTGCCAGATTCGAGCCGATCACGCTGTGGCGCAAGCAGGACCGTCAAGATCGACTCCGCGTTCCAATCGGCACCACCGTCGACGGCAGTCCGCTCCACCTGGACATCAAGGAGGCAGCCGAAAACGGTATGGGTCCGCACGGGCTCTGTGTGGGCGCCACCGGATCAGGAAAGTCGGAGCTGCTGCGCACCGTCGCCCTGGGCATGATGGCGCGGAACTCGCCTGAGGTGCTCAACCTGCTACTCGTCGATTTCAAGGGTGGTGCAACGTTTCTCGATTTGGCGCGGGCCCCGCATGTGGCCGCGGTCATCACCAACCTCGCCGATGAAGCGCCGCTGGTCGCCCGGATGCGAGATGCGCTGGCCGGTGAAATGAACCGTCGGCAACAGTTGCTGCGCACCGCCGGCCAAGTCAGCGTTTCGACGTACCAGCGCGCGCGCCGGGCTGGTGTGCAATTGGCCGCACTGCCGACCTTGTTCGTCATCGTCGACGAGTTTTCCGAACTGCTTAGCCAACATCCCGATTTTGCCGACATGTTCGTGGCCATCGGCCGGCTCGGCCGGTCGCTGGGTATGCATCTGTTACTGGCCAGCCAGCGGCTCGACGAGGGTCGGCTGCGTGGACTGGAAGCCCACCTCTCTTATCGACTTTGCCTGAAGACTCTGTCCGCCTCCGAATCTCGAACCGTGCTAGGCACACTCGATGCATACGGGTTGCCGAACACGCCCGGCGCCGGCCTTCTGCGTTCCGGGGTCGGCGAGCTTATCGGCTTTCAGACCGCATTCGTGTCGGGACCGCTGCGTGAGGGCAAACGAGTCGGTGAGACTATGGAGGCTGCACCCCCTTCGGTGCGGCCCTTCACCACACAAGCGTCGGGGCCGGTTACCCGCGCAGTCGGCGGCTCAGCGGAATGGACCGTCCTGCAAGCGGTGCTGGATCGGGTAGCCGGACACGGACCACCCGCGCACCCGGTCTGGCTCGCTCCGCTGGGAGCGACACCGGCAGTGGACACCCTGTTAAGTGATGCCGGATCCGCTTCCGCCGATTTGGCGGTTCCGATCGGAATCGTCGACTGTCCCTTTGATCAGCGCCGCATGCCGCTGATGGTCGACCTGTCCGGAGCCGCAGGCAATGTCGCGATAGTCGGCGCGCCTCAGTCGGGCAAGTCGACGGCACTGCGCACATTGATTACGGCGTTGGCGGCGACCCACGATCCTGGCCAGGTGCAGTTCTACTGTCTGGACTTCGGCGGGGGAGCCCTGTCCTCAGTGGGTGGATTGCCGCATGTGGGTGCCGTCGCCGGCCGGGCCGAGCGGCAGCTCGCCCGACGAATCATCGCCGAACTGGAATCGGTCGTGCAACGCCGGGAAGCCATCTTCCGCCAGCGCGGCGTCGACTCCATCGCCCGATACCGTCAGCTGCGACGGGAGCAGGGTGCAGTGTCGCACACCGACCCATTCGGCGACGTGTTCCTGGTCGTCGATGGCTGGGCAAGCCTGCGCCGTGACTTCGAGGCTCTTGAAGAGGCGGTGGCGGCCATTGCTGTTCACGGGCTTTCGTTCGGTCTGCACGTGGTCTTGTCAGCGTCGCGCTGGGCGGAGCTCAGACCATCGTTGAAGGATCAGATCGGCAGCCGCATCGAGTTACGGCTGGGCGATCCCGGCGAATCCGAAATAGACCGCAAGCGGGCGCACCAGGTTCCCCGCGACAGGCCGGGCCGCGGCCTTTCGCGCGACGGCCTGCACATGCTGATCGCGCTGCCCCGGCTGGACGGGGTCGAGTCGACCACCGGACTCGCCGAAGCCGTTGTGCGCGTGGGTGACATGCTGCGTCACCGGCACGGTGAATCGGCCGCGCCCCCAGTGCCCCTGTTACCCACCAAGGTGGACCACGAAGCCCTCTTAGCAAGAGCCGGTGACGAGATCTGCCCGCACATTCTGCTCGGTCTCGAGGAGCGCCGGCTGCAGCCGGTAGCGGTAGATTTCGGACATCACTCACACCTGCTGGTGTTCGGAGACAAAGAGTGCGGAAAGACTGCCACGCTACGGATCCTGTGCCGCGAGATCATCCGGACTAAGACCGCAGCGCAAGCCCAACTGCTGATCGTCGACTTTCGGCGCGCCCTGCTCGGCGTGGTCGAGTCGGAACGTCTAGGTGGCTACGCCATGTCGCCGCCCGCACTGGCTGAGTTGCTGCCGAATCTGCTCGATCTGCTGCGCCGGCGGATGCCCCCGCCAGATGCCAGCCAGGCACAGTTGCGAGCCAGGTCTTGGTGGTCCGGGCCAGATATCTATCTTGTGGTGGACGACTACGACCTGGTCGCCACGCCGCCGAGTAATCCGCTGACAGCCCTGCTCGAATACCTTCCGTATGCAAGGGATCTGGGACTGCATTTGACGGTGGCACGGCGCAGCGCGGGCGCAGAGCGCGCCCTGTTCGAACCGCTGCTCGCGGGTTTGCGTGACCTTGGCTGCATGGGTCTGATGATGAGTGGGCGTCCCGACGACCGGGCGCTCCTTGGTACGGGCCGTCCGGGGCCGCTGCCACCCGGTCGTGGCATTCTCGTCTCTCCTAGCGGTGACGAGCAACTGGTTCAGGTCGGCTGGAGCTCACCCCTATGAGCTGCACCACGCACCGCGCAATCGTTGAGGTAGGTCCGGGAACGATCCGTCGATTATGTTGTGGCATAGGCGTGGGCGCCGATGATGAGATGGCCGAGCGCTATTCGTCTGCGCTGGGCGCGATAGACGATCATGTGGCGCTGGTCGACGGGCGGCCGGTCACGGTCGCGTCGTTATGGCACAACGCGCTGCGCTCACTGGACTGCGGGAGCCCCGACGCGACGAAAGCGATGATCATCGTGCACCCATCGTGGTGGCCGGCGTCGCGTGTCGGTGTGGTCACCGCCGCCGCGAATGGCGCCGTGATGCAACCGCGCTCGTGGTTGCTCCGTCAGGCATCCACCGCCTCGGAAGCGACGGTGGTTGTAGAGATCGCCGAGAAGATGGTGTCGATCGCGGGTGACTCGAAAGGACAGAGACTTGTTGCGGTTCCACGCACGACGGGGCTGCGACCCCTTGCCGAGGAGGTCGCCGCTGTTGTCGCTCGGATACGACAGTGGCCGACTTCGGTCGTGCTGATCGACGCGCCGAGCGCGGTCGCGGGGGCCTCCGCGGTCGCGACGTTGATCGCCGCGGCGGTCCGGGATGCCGACAACGGACACACGGCCCTGGTGGTCGATGACGCGCGGTTGGCGCAGCTGGCCCACGCGGTCCGGTTGCCCGAGGACGAACTCACCCAGCCCGCCGCAGCGGCCGGGGGTGTTGGGTCGCGGGCGTGGAAGCTTTCGGGGGTTGCGGCCGCCGGGGTTGTCCTGGCCGTGGCGGCGCCGGCTGTAGCTGCGGTCGGCCGCAACGGCGCGCCGGCCACCGAGGCAGTGCATACGACTTTTCTGGTCGAGGGGCGGGTAGCGCTGACGGTTCCCGCGAACTGGTCCGCACAGCGCGTGATCGGCGGGCCTGGCTCGGCGCGGGTACAGGTCACATCGCCGTCGGATCCTGAAGTCGCGTTGCATGTCACACAATCAGCGGTTCCCGACACGACACAGGAGAAGCACGAGGCTCGCGAGGCTCTTCAAGGCACCGCCGAGCGGTTGAGACGGGCCATCGACACGGAGCCGGCTGGTGTGTTTGTCGACTTCAACCCGTCTGCAGTCAGCGTCGGTCGCTCCGCGGTGACGTACCGCGAAGTGCGTGCCGGGCACCAGGTCCGATGGACGGTAATGCTCGATGGAGCGGTCCAGATCAGCATCGGATGCCAGAGCAGGCCCGGCAGTGAGGACGCTGTTCGCGAGGTGTGCGAGCAGGCGGTGCGGTCCGCGCACGCCTTCGGATGAGCCGGACGCAAACCCGAATGCCGCGTGGAACCAAATCACGGTTGGCGTAGTCGTAATTGGTATCAGCCGCGGAAGGAGAACTCTCACGGAAGGAGAGGAGATGCGCACACCGGCGGGTGCCAACTCACTGCACACCGACTTTGACCTGATGCGTTCGGTTGCGAACACAACGGACAGCCGAAACGACGAAATCCGGGCAATGCTGCACGCATTCATCGGCCAAATGAGCAGCGTGCCGCGGTCGGTGTGGGGTGGGCCTGCCGCCGCCCGTTTTAAGGATGTGGTGGATCGCTGGAACGCCGAGTCGATGCGGCTCTATCAGGTCCTGCACACGATCGCCGAAACCATCCGGCACAACGAGGCCGTGCTGCAGGAGGCCGGCCACAACCACGCCGACCACATCGCCGCCGCCGGCGGAGACCTTTGATTGAGAGGGATTGCTTGTGGACCCAGTGCTGTCCTACAACTTTGGCGAAATCGAATATTCGGTGCGTCAGGAGATCCAGACCACGTCGGCCCGTTTCAACACCGCGCTCGACGAACTGAAAGCGCAGATCGCCCCGTTGCAGCAGCTCTGGACTCGTGAGGCGGCGGCTGCCTACCAAGAGGAGCAGTTCAGGTGGCACCAGGCGGCCACGGCGCTCAACCAGATCCTTGTCGACCTGGGGAACGCGGTACGCGACGGCGCCGACGAGGTGGCCAACGCCGACCGCCGGGCAGCCGGCGCCTGGGCGAGGTAGCGGCACTCACAGACCCTGTGCGGTCCCGACGGAGGAGAGCCGTCGGGACCGCACAGATTACGGTTCACGATTAATCCGACGCCCACGGCTATATCAACGCAGCAACCTGATTTGGACGAGCTTCAGGGCGACGAAATAGGTTCGTTGGCGCCCCATAGGCTCCGAGTAAGTGCGCGAGGTTGGCTTTGATGCTTAATTAGGCCCGGCTAACCGACGGCTAACCGCGATCTTTCGCGTGGGTGTGTCGGCTCCGGTCGAATGCTGCGTTCCCCAGGTCGAAAAGTAAGCAGGTGTGCTTACGCGGTGATGTGCGACTGACGTTCATCGGTTACGCGGCCGGGGTTGTGCCCGGTTCCACTTCACAGGGCTTTCCGTTCGTAGTGGCGGGTGGTGGCGATTTTGCGTCAGCTGTCCGGCGCGCCGTACACGCGCGTTCTCGCCTGAGGCATCCCCGCGACGCGCGCATTATGGGTGAGTCAACGCGGAGTCGATCTCGTCAATCCGCCGCGCCGTAAACTATCGAAAAAAATGGTCGTTCCCGGACCGGTGCGTCAATGCAAGCTCTTGATCAGAACGAACTGGACGTCAGATTTCTTCGGAGAGGGTCGTCCAACTAGGCCGCAGCGACGCGGCTCATCCACAAGTTCTGATCGTCGGTTGGAGGCGGCTGTGTTGATTCAACGTTCTAAAGGAGTCGAAATGAAATTCAAGACTACTCGCCTTGGCGTTGCGATATTGGGTTGTGCTGCGGCGCTTGTTTTTTCCACGATGGTTGCCAGCGCTGATCCGCCTGACCCGCACAAGCCGGACATGACGAAGGGTTACTGCCCGGGTGGTCGATGGGGGTGGGGCGAGTTGGCCGTGTGCGACGGCGAGAAGTACCCCGACGGGTCGTTTTGGCACCAGTGGATGAAAACTTGGGCAACCGGCCCCCAGTTCTACTACGACTGCGTCGGCGGCGACGAACCTCTTCCGGGCCCGCCACCTCCCAATGGCTGCGACGGCGCGATTCCTGCATCCTGACCGCGGCGGGCCTGGCCTACCTGCTGCCACTGCGCCGTTCGCTTGCGCATTGACCGTCGTTCGACGCGCGCCTTGGCGATTTGGTCGTGGCCACGCTGCGTACCCGGGCGAGCTTGTCAACCGGCAGGCAATGCAGCCATTTTGACCTGCGGGGATGCGGGTCGGTATGCTGCACCGTTGGCGTACGGTACGCCGGGTCCTCGGGTCAATGTCGGTCGCCGAGATCTACCCCACCGTGCACGCCTGACCGGCACCCGGGTCGCACCGGGATACACCCGAGAGAAAGTAAAGGTAAGCGCTGTGCCTACATATGCGCCCAAGGCTGGTGACACCACGAGGTCGTGGTACGTCATCGACGCCACGGACGTTGTGCTTGGCCGCCTCGCCGTCGCGGCAGCCACCCTGCTGCGGGGCAAGCACAAGCCGACGTTCGCACCCAATGTCGATGGCGGGGACTTCGTCATCGTCATCAACGCCGAGAAGGTCGCCCTCAGCGGCAACAAACTGCAGAGCAAGCTGAATTACCGCCACTCGGGGTTTCCCGGCGGCCTGAGCTCGCGCACCACCGGCGAGCTGCTGCAAAAGCACCCCGACCGCGTGGTCGAAAAAGCGATCATCGGCATGCTGCCGCACAACAAGCTCACCCGTCAGATTCAGCGCAAGCTGCACGTCTACGCCGGCCCAGAGCATCCGCACATCGCGCAGCAGCCGGTTCCGTTCGAGATCAAGCAGGTGGCCCAGTGACCGAAATCAGTGAGGCAACGACCGAGGCAACCGCCGAGGCAGCGCCCGAGGCCCCTACCGAGGCAACGACCGAGGTAGAAGGCGTGGACACCCCGGCCGAGGCGCCGGCGGCCAAGCCCGTCGAGGCGTACGTGTTCGACAAGCCCATCCAGACCGTCGGCCGCCGCAAGGAGGCCGTGGTGCGGGTGCGCATGGTGCCGGGCACCGGCAAGTTCCAGCTCAACGGCCGCAGCCTGGAGGACTACTTCCCGAACAAAGTGCACCAGCAGCTCATCAAGGCTCCGCTGGTCACCGTCGAGCGGGCAGAAAACTTCGACATCTTCGCGTTGCTGCACGGTGGCGGCCCGTCGGGTCAGGCCGGCGCGCTGCGCCTTGGCATCGCCCGGGCATTGATCGTGGCCTTCCCGGATGACCGGCCGCCACTGAAGAAGGCAGGCTTCCTCACCCGCGATCCGCGTGCCACCGAGCGCAAGAAGTACGGCCTAAAGAAGGCTCGTAAGGCGCCGCAGTACAGCAAGCGCTGATCGGCGGCCTTTTTCTGGCTGCGAGCTGGGATCCTCCCGCGCAAGCGGGAGGTCATCCACCCGGTAACGGGGGAGCATCGTTGTGCCTCGCGTTCGGCGTGTCGCCGCGCAAAAGCGCCTGGTAGCGGTCACAAAGGTATGTGCGCTTTGTGCACTCACCGTCACTGTGAGAGGTTTGTCCGCATGGGTCGACTATTCGGCACCGACGGTGTTCGGGGCGTCGCCAATCGTGAGTTGACCGCTGAGCTGGCGCTGGCGCTGGGCGCGGCGGCAGCGCGGCGCCTCGCGAGGTCGGGTGAACCGGGTAGGCATGTCGCTGTGGTCGGTCGCGATCCGCGGGCCAGCGGCGAGATGTTGGAGGCTGCGGTGATCGCCGGCCTGACCAGCCAGGGTATCGACGCGCTGCGGGTCGGAGTGCTTCCCACCCCCGCGGTGGCGTACCTGACCGGCGCCTACGACGCCGACTTCGGGGTGATGATCTCGGCGTCACACAACCCGATGCCAGACAACGGCATCAAGATCTTCGGTCCCGGTGGCTACAAGCTGGACGACGACACCGAGGATCGGATCGAAGAACTGGTCCTCGATGTCTCCCGCGAACCCGGTTTGCGCCCGGTCGGCGCCGGGATTGGCCGCGTCATCGACGCCGAGGATGCGGCCGAACGCTACCTGCGCCACGTCGGCAAGGCCAGCACCCTGCGGCTCGACGCGTTGACCGTTGTGGTGGACTGCGCCCACGGCGCGGCGTCGTCGGCGGCACCGCGCGCCTACCGCGCGGCCGGTGCCCGGGTCATCGAGATCAACGCCGACCCCAGCGGGCTCAACATCAATGACAGCTGCGGATCGACGCACCTGGATTCGCTGCGATCAGCGGTGCTTGCCCACCGCGCGGACCTCGGCCTGGCGCACGACGGCGATGCCGACCGGTGCCTGGCCCTTGATGCCAACGGCGAACTTGTCGACGGCGACGCCATCCTGGTCGTGCTCGCGCTGGCGATGCGGGAAGCCGGCGAACTGGCTTCCGACACACTGGTGACCACCGTGATGAGCAACCTCGGACTACACCTGGCTATGCGCTCCGCCGGTATCACGGTCCGGACGACCGGCGTGGGTGATCGCTACGTCCTCGAGGAGTTGAAGACCGGTCAATATAGCCTCGGCGGCGAGCAATCCGGCCATATCGTGATGCCCGCGCTGGGTTCCACCGGCGACGGCATCGTCACGGGGTTGCGACTGATGACGCGGATGGCGCAGACCGGCTCGTCACTGGCCGTCCTCGCCTCGGCGATGCAGACGTTGCCGCAGGTGCTGATCAACGTCGACGTTGCTGACAAGGCAAGTGCCGCCGCGGACCCGGCGGTGCAGGCCGCGGTCGAGCAGGCCGGGGCCGAATTGGGTGACACCGGTCGAATCCTGTTGCGCCCCTCGGGAACTGAACCGATGATTCGGGTCATGGTGGAAGCGGCCGACGAAGAGGTCGCGCAGCGCGTGGCTGCTCGAGTTGCCGCCGCGGTGAGCGCTCAGCGCTGATCCGTGCCGGAACCGCGAGGCGGTGCCGGGCGTCAGATCAGGCATGAAATCCGTTAGTCGAGAACGCACTTTTGCCCCCACCGGGGTCGACGTCGCGGCGGTGTACGCGGTCGCCGACCAATTAACCGTCGCCGCCGAAATGATCGACGACGCCGTAGCCGACCACCTGACCTGGCTGGCCTTCAGTGGGTCCCGCGCCGGCCGAGCGTATGCCGCGCACGGTGATACGTTGCGTTCCGCATTGGAGCGGCTGGCGGCGGAATTGAAGCGCTGGTCACGGGCAACTGCCGAGATCGGTGCCGCGCTGCGGGCCGGAGCCGACCGCTACGCCGAAGCTGACCTGTATGCCGCGGCCCGGATCGCCTGATCGTGGCCGACCGGCTAGATGTCGCCCAACGCTTGGATGAGGGCCGGCGTGCGGTCGAGCACACGCAACGCTACGTGCGCGCCTGCCGGGCGCTCGGCTATGAACATCCCGACCTGACATCGCACCCCTCCCAGATCATCGACTGGTACGGCACCGAGGACGGCCTGGACCTTCGCGCGCTGGACAGCGACTGTGCACAGCTGCGGGCAGCCGGCGCCGCGGCCACCGAAGCGCTGGCGATACAGCAGGCCCAACTCGCCGGGCTAGCAGCAGCATGGACGGGACCCGGCGCGGATTCCGCGTTTCGGTTTCTAGAGCGTCATTGCGACGCCGCAAGCATGGTGGCCAACGAACTGCGCGCGGCCGCCCAGCGGTGCGAGTCGCTGCGCGACAACCTTTGGTATCTACTCGACGCGAAGGTTTCGACGGCCATCGCGATCGACGATCGCAGCGCGGCGCAGCGGTCGGCGTGGCTGGCCGCCGCCGATACGGTCACGATCGGCGTGGGGGACCGGCCGACGGCCGAGGACATGGTCCACCGACAGATAACGCCATACGTGGACAACGACATTCGCAGCGATTGGCTCGATTCGATGCGCTCGACGCTGGCCGGGGTGGCGACGTCCTACGACATGGTGACCGATCGGATGGCCGCAACTCCGGCAGTGCAGTTCGAGTTTCCCGGTGATCTCGGACCCGGCTTGGATACGCTGCCGCCAGCCGCGACGGCCGCACCCGTGGCGGTGGCGCCGGTCGCGCCTGCGGCCGCGTTTTCCAGCCTTCCGCCAGACCCCGTGCCGGCTAAGAACGCATCGGCCCCTCCACCGCCGCAGTTACCTCTCACTCCGCCGGCACCGGAGGTGGGAACCGCGCCCGGCGATACATCAGCGATGCCGACCGCCGCCGGGGATCTCGGCGGCCTTGGTGGGCTGGCCAGCCGGATCGTCGATGCGATGGGCGGTTTGCTGGGGTCGGCGGCCAACCCGCTCGGCGATTCGTCGACATTGGACGATTCACCGGGCACGAAGAACCCTTTCGGCGAGGACGCCTTCAACGACGACCGCAACGATGACGACGATGAACACGACGATGGCGAAGACCACGATGATGACGACAAGCCGGATGACAAGGTTGACGATCCCGACCAGCCCGAGGCGGCCGCGCCCGACGACGCAGCCGCACCTCTAAACCCGCCGCCTGCTGACGGGCAGCCGCCGACCGCGCCGCTTATCGAACAGCAGCCGCCTGCGCAGCCGCCAAGCGGCGGATCTGTGCCTCAGGTGAACGGGTCGGCGCCCCAGCCGCCCGAGGGATCGACGCCGTGCGAAATCGCCGCGGACGCGCTTCCGCAAGCGGGGCAATGACAGATCAGGCGGACCGGATGAGTGCTAGAACCGCTATGTGGCTGTCTTCAACTCGGCACAGCGACGTCGTCGCCGCCGTGCGGTACTGGCGTTGGTGATTGTCGCCGCGGTCATCGTGCTCGTCGTCTGGGGGCGGGATTGGATTGATCGGTCGTCGGGGCCGTCTGCGTCTTCTAGGGCGTCTACGTCGGCAACGTCATCGGCGCCGGCCGCCGCCGTTCGCACTCCTCGGTTCGACGCGGCCCGTGCGCAACTGGCGGCATTGCAGATCAAGAGTTGGGACCGCGCTCAGGACTTCAAGCGCTACCGGTTCGGCCAGGCCTGGAGCGATGACGTGAACGTCGAATTCGGGCACAACGGGTGCGATACCCGCGACGACATCCTGCGACGCGACCTGGCCAACCTCGTCGTGCGGCCCGGCACCTGTTTTGCGCAGAGCGGGACGCTGCACGACCCGTACACCGGCACGACCATCGACTTCGTCCGCGGGCCCGACACGTCGGACAGCGTGGAGATCGACCACGTCGTGTCGTTGGCGGACGCCTGGTACAAGGGCGCACGGTTGTGGGACGCGCAGCGTCGAATGGACTTCGCCAATGACCCGATCAATTTACTGGCGGTGAGCCCGAAAGCGAACTTCGACAAGGCGTTTCGCGATGCCGCCTCGTGGCTGCCGCCCAACGAGGCGTTTCGGTGCGACTTCGTCGCGCGCCAGGTGAACGTCAAGACCGTCTACGGGTTGTGGGTGTCGGGCAAGGAGAAACAGGCGATAGCCGACGTCCTGGCCGGCTGCTAGCGTGGCGCGCCCGAATCGCCCCCGCGATGGACGAGCGGCAGGAAGATCGTGTCGACAATCTCTTCGATCGCCTCGTCGGATACCGGCTGCAGCGTCATCAGGACCTCGTGGCGGAGCAGATCGAATGGCAGCCTTGCGATCCGTTCGCTGATCTGGCCCGGCCGGACTTCACCCCGGGCGACCGCGCGCTGGATGGCCTCGTGGAGCGCACCGTCGCGGCCACCCAGTGCCGACGCAATGAGGTCGGAGAGATTGGTTCCGGTCTGGCGGTAGTAGTCGCCTAGGTGGGTGAACACCAGCGTCGCCATCCGGACGCGCTTCTTGTTGGCTTGCCGTAAGAGTGCGACGACGTCGCCGCGCAGGGTGCCGGTGTCCGGAGCGACCACACTGTCCTTGCGCACCATGTACACCAACGCCGCATGCACCAGTTGCTGCTTGGCCGGCCAGCGCCGGTACAGCACGGCGCGGCTGGTACCGGCTCGCGCGGCCACCGCGTCGATCGTGAACGCGTCATAGCCACGCTCGGTCAGCTCTGCCCAGGCCGCGTCCAGTAGTGCTTCTTCCAGGATTTGGCCGCGTCGGCGCTGCGCCACGGGCGGAGCATTAAGAGACATTGCGTATCCTAACCGGGTGGCCTATGGTTCGTTAGATACAAATTGTATCTTAATAGGGTAGGGAAGGACACACCATGCGAATCCTGATTTCCGGTGCCGGCATGGCGGGCCTCAGTGCCGGCATCGACCTCACAGCCACCGGGCACGACGTCACCATCGTCGAACGTGCGAGCCATCTGCGTGTCAACGGATCCCCGATCGACATCCGTGGGGAATCGATCGGGACCGCCGAAAAGATGGGCGTCCTCGACCGGATCCGCGCCCGCCGGGTCGACATGAGCGAATGCGTGCGGTTCGTGGGCAGCCACGGTGAGGTGCTCGCCGATATACGTGAGAACGAGATCGGCGACTCGGACGACGACATCGAGATCCCGCGCGAAGACCTCGCCGACGTGTTGCGCACCGCGCTGCCTCCGTCGACACCGCTGCGGTTCGGCGACTCGATCGCCGAACTCGCCGACGACGGCGCGGGAGTCGACGTGGTCTTCACTTCCGGTGCGCGGGAACGCTACGACCTGGTGGTCGGCGCCGACGGCATGCACTCGGTTACCCGCCGACTCACCTTCGGGCCCGAACAGCAGTTCCTGCAACACCTCGGCTTTTACGTCGCCCTGGCTGATCTGCCCGGGTACGCAAGAACCGACCGCACCAACCCGATGTACAACTACCCGGGCCACATGATCGGTATCGCCGCATACAACGATAAAGCGTTGGCGGTGTACATGTTTCGCTCGCCGTGGATCGACTACGACTACCACGACCTGGAAGCCCAGAAGCAGATTCTCTTCGACGCGTTCGCCGGGCACGAGGAATGGAAAATACCCGAGTTACTCGACGCGGCACGCGAGGACCCCGAGTTCTATTTCGATTCCGTCAGCCAAATCCATATGCCCACGTGGCACCAGGGTCGCATCGTGCTCGTCGGCGACGCCGCACACTGCGCCTCCAATCTGTCCGGGCGCGGAACCAGCCTGGCGCTGACCGGTACCTGGTTCCTCGCCCAGGCGTTGCAGGACCACCCTGACAACCTGGAACAGGCATTTGAACAATACGAACGGGACCAGCGTCCGCACGCCGTCCGGTCGCAAGCCACCGCCGCACCGGGCGGCGAACGACTGATTCCGGCCACTCAAGGGGAGATCGACGCCCGCAACCGGCGCCTGAATGCCCCAAGCGGCGTCGCTGGTTAGTCCGGGCGTTCGAGGGACGCCGCGATGTGGCTTCGAAGCCATCGAGACGGAGGGTCCCCGTCCAGGCGGCGGTGCCACCGTAATTGGACCGCGACGCTGGGTAAGTCGAGCGGCACTTGATGCCATCGCACCGGGACCTTGCGGTCGACCAAGTGTCGTGCCAGGACGCCTGGGACCAGTGCGATGAGGTCGTCCTCCAGTGCCACCAGTGCGCCAACCGCGAAGGTCGACACCACCGCGATGACCCTGCGCGAGCGTCCCATCTTCTCCAGTGCGTCGTCGACCAAGGTTGGCGTGCGGGCACGCTCGGTGGAGATGTGCGGATATCGGCACAGCTGCTCGACAGTGAGTCGGCGGGCGCGTCCCAACTGCGACTGGGCGGACACCAGAGCGACGTAGCGTTCGCTATACAACTCCTCCACCTTCACGTCCGGAGCCGGCGGTTCAGCCAGGCCGATGTCGAGGTCGATCGACCCGTTGCGCAGAGCATCCGGATGGTCGGAGTCGTCAGGCACGAAGCGGAGGCGGACGCCCGGCGCTTCGTTCGCGATTCGGCTGATCAGTCGGGGTGCCAAGAGCGGTGCCACCCCGTCGTTGATACGCACGGTGAACGATCGTCGCCAGGTCTGCGGTTCGCCCTCGGACGTGTGCGTCAACAGTTCGGCCGCGCCTTCGAGCAATGCCCTGACCCGTCCGGCGGATCGCAAAGCGAACGGCGTCGGCACCAGCCCGCGGCCGGCCCGCACCATAATCGGGTCGTTCATCTCCCGTCGCAACCGCCCAAGGGCCCGGCTGGTTGCCGGCACCGAAAGATGCAGGCGGGCAGCGGCTCCGGACACGCTGCCGGTGTCCATCAGTGCATCGAAAACTCGCAGCAGGTTCAGATCGAGGTTGTCGCTCATCGCGCGCGCACCACCCATCATAGTTGCGTTTGACGCAAAGTATATGTGCAGTATTTGCAGTAGACATGAGGCGTCGCGCCGACTTAGCTGGAGTCATCACCCGATTAGGAGCAGCGATGCCCACCACACTGTTGGACACGTTCACCAAGCAAGTTTTGCGCCGCGGGACGCCGCACTTCCCGCATCAGTTGGCATTCATGTTGGACAGCCCATTTCACCGGGCGCTGGCCAATCCCGGGCAGGTTGCCCAGAAACTCGACCTGACCGGCTCGGAATGCGTTCTGGAATTGGGACCCGGGCCAGGACTTTTCAGCGTGGAGATCGCGCGCCGGCTCACCAGTGGCCGGCTCGAGCAGTTCGATCTGCAGCCCGAGATGCTGGACAAGTCGCGCCGCAAACTCGAGAGCGCCGGCTGCCGCAACGTCGGATTCCACACGGGCGAGGCAAGCGCGGGACTTCCGTTCCCGGACAGCACTTTCGACCGGGCGTTCCTGTCCGCGGTGATCGGCGAGGTCCCCGACAAGGCGGCATGCCTGCGGTCGGTGCACCGCGTGTTGAAGCCGGGCGGGCTGCTGGTGTTCGCGGAGCGCTTTCCGGATCCTGACCGGTTGAGCGTCGCGGCATTGCGTGGGCTGGCCGAGCCCGCCGGATTCGATTTCCTGGACGCACGGGGAAACATCTGGCAGGACGTCGTTCGGTTCGCTCGACGCTGACCCTTACTTCAGCAGGGCCTCTACTTCAGCAGCGCGACGAGCTTCTCTTCCGGAGTGACCGGCGTCGCCTTGGGGTCCACGGGGTCCGTCTTGGGCAGCACCACTTCGGGATCGGCGAACTCGCGATAGGTCTTGTCGCCGCCCAGCGTGAAAAGCAGATACCCGGTTAGCAGTGCCCGGACCGATTTTTGGGTGGCCCGGTGCGGGCCGGCCAGGCCGACCAGCTGGGTGAGTCGCCGGCCCTCAACCAAGCCGCCCGGCTCGGCTTTGCTGACGATGCGCAGCGTGGCGGTATCCCAGACCTGGGAAAGCGCAAGGGCGTTGGAATTGAATGCCTTCGGGTCGTTCGGCGAGGTGAAAATGACGCCCGGGACCTTCAGCGTCGCGGCCGGATGCTCAGCGGGGGGACTGGTGACGGCCGGGAAGATCGCCGCCAGGGCTGCGGGCTTTTCCGGCATGCCGGCCGCGGCGAACACGGCGGCCGAAGCGCCGAAACCGTGCCCTACCAGGCCGAGCTTGGCGGGGTGCACGCTGATGTTGCCGGGCCCGAGCCGCACGCCCGCGACGATGTCCAGCGCGGTGCCCAGGTCGAAGGCCAGGTTGAGCACCGAGGGCGCCAGCCCCCGCTGGGTGTCGGGAGCGCCGGCCACGATGCCCCAGGACGCCAAATGCTCCAGCAACTGCGAATAGCGGCCAGCACCGATGAGCCAGTCGTGACCGAACGCGATGCCGGGCAGATTCAGTCCGGCCTCAGGGGTGTACACGACCCCGGGCAACCCGGCGAACGCCAGATCGCCACGCAAAACCCGGTGTGGGCCACGGCGGCTGAGGGCGGCAACGAGTCTGCGGATGCGAGCCACCCGTCGACGTTAGCGCACACGCGGGCTTACCAAAGGTCGGAGTTAGGCCCTGACCTCAATCAGGCCGGCGCGCCAGAGCACCGCGTAGAGGTGGCGCACCGGAATACTCAGCAAACTAGCGCTGAAGTCCACCAGTGGGCCGCCGCCAGCTTCGGCGGGTGCCCGGTGCGTCCGCCTCGACGCCTGTTCGGGCGCGGGCGCCAACGTGAGCCTGGGCGCGGCGACGGTCGTCATTACTTCGTCGTATAGAACAGCGGTCATGATTCCCTCCCAACTGATGGCGATCCGAACGGCGGGTGTCGAAATTGGTCGTTTCCCGTGCGATGCGATGCCTCGAATTAAGCATTTATTAATGTTGATCGAGCCGTTGTTGGCTCTTTTGGAGATTTGAGCGTATGGAAATATTTGTGAGGCCCGAATCCGTGGCTCCACTCCATCTGCGGTTAGTGGGTTGCTGGACAATCGACGTTGATGTGTGATGAAAGGGGTAATTGCAGGAGATGCGGCGCGATTGGCTCCGTCGTTGCCGGTAAAGATGAGTCCTTAAACTGCAACAGTATTCGCTTATCGCGACGCTTCAAAGCTCGTGCAATGTGATCAGGCGGCAGTCAAAACCGTCGTCCTTTCCGCTGACTCCGGTGCCGTCTTCGCGATATCGTTCTGCCGATTTCGCGTTCGCTCATATCGCGCAGTTCGCGTGACGTCTTGTTGGTTGCCAGCCTGGCCACTGGTCCTTGAGTCTAAGTGCCCGCACTGTTGCGGCAATGAAGGTGGCGAAAACGCCAGAAATACATCAGGTGAAAAGCATCTCAGGTTAATAAGAACATGGCATGAATTGAAATAACGAAGTCTGCGCACCCCCGCCCGGCCGTTAGGCTCCGGCACGCGCGGGCGCGGGTGGCATTCCGTCGCGACACCGTGCGTTGCGGCAGGTCAGCCACGGTAAGCCGGCCAGCGGGGCCGCTTGCACTACCCTGGTCAGAATGTGCGGAATCGTCGGCTATGTAGGGCAGCGCCCTGCCTGCGAGGTCGTGATGGACGCGCTGCGCCGGATGGAGTACCGCGGCTACGACTCGTCGGGAATCGCGCTGGTCGACGGCACCGGCAAACTCACCGTGCGTCGTTGCGCCGGCCGGTTGGCCAATCTAGAGGAGGCGCTAGCCGGAATGGAACCGGCCTCGCTGGCCGGAAACACCGGGTTGGGCCACACCCGCTGGGCCACCCATGGTCGCCCCACCGACCGCAACGCGCACCCGCACCGCGACGCCGCCGGCAAGATCGCCGTCGTCCACAACGGCATCATCGAGAACTTCGCGACTCTGCGCCACGAGCTGGAGCTGGCCGGCGTGGAGTTCGCCAGCGATACCGACACCGAGGTCGCCGTGCATCTGGTGGCGCAGGCGTACCGGCACGGCGAGACGGCAGGCGATTTCGTCGCTTCCGTGCTGGCGGTGCTGCGCCGGCTGGAGGGCCACTTCACCCTGGTGTTCGCGAACGCCGATGAGCCTGGCACCATCGTGGCCGCCCGCCGGTCGACACCGCTGGTGCTCGGGATCGGCGACGGCGAGATGTTCGTTGGGTCGGACGTGGCCGCGTTCATCGAACACACCCGCCATGCCGTCGAGCTCGGCCAGGACCAGGCAGTGGTGATCACCGCGGACGGCTACCGGGTCCTCGATTTCAATGGCGACACCGATGTCGAGTTTCGCGAGTTTCACATCGACTGGGACCTGGCCGCCGCCGAAAAGGGTGGCTACGAATACTTCATGCTCAAGGAGATAGCCGAGCAGCCCACCGCTGTGGCCGACACCTTGCTGGGGCATTTCGTGAACGGCCGGATTGTGCTCGACGAACAGCGATTGAGCGACCAGGAACTGCGCGAGATCGACAAGGTATTCGTGGTCGCCTGCGGCACCGCGTATCACTCCGGGCTGCTCGCGAAATACGCGATCGAGCACTGGACGCGGCTGCCGGTGGAAGTGGAGCTCGCCAGCGAATTCCGCTACCGCGACCCGGTTCTTGACCGCAGCACGTTGGTGGTGGCCATTTCGCAGTCCGGTGAAACCGCGGACACCCTGGAAGCGGTCCGGCACGCCAAGGAGCAGAAGGCCAAGGTACTGGCGATCTGCAACACCAACGGATCACAGATCCCGCGCGAGTGCGATGCGGTGCTGTACACGCGCGCCGGCCCGGAGATCGGCGTGGCCTCAACGAAAACGTTCCTGGCCCAGATCACCGCCAATTATCTGGTCGGCCTGGCGCTGGCACAGGCCCGCGGCACCAAGTACCCCGATGAGGTCGAGCGCGAATACCGCGAGCTGGAAGCGATGCCGGATCTGGTGGCCCGGGTGCTCGCGACGATCGAACCGGTGAGGGCCCTGGCATATCAATTCGCCCAGTCCTCGACCGTGCTGTTCCTGGGTCGCCATGTCGGCTACCCGGTCGCCCTGGAGGGCGCCCTGAAGCTCAAGGAACTGGCCTACATGCACGCCGAGGGATTCGCCGCCGGCGAGCTCAAGCACGGCCCGATCGCGTTGATCGAAGATGGTCTGCCGGTGATCGTCGTGATGCCATCGCCCAAGGGGTCGGCCACGCTGCACGCCAAGCTGATGTCCAACATCCGGGAGATCCAGAGCCGCGGCGCGGTGACCATCGTGATCGCCGAAGAGGGTGACGACACCGTGCGCCCCTATGCCGATCACCTGATCGAAATCCCTTCGGTATCAACATTGTTGCAGCCGCTGTTGTCCACCATCCCGCTTCAGGTGTTCGCCGCTTCGGTGGCGCAGGCCCGCGGTTACGACGTCGACAAGCCACGAAACCTCGCCAAGTCCGTCACTGTGGAGTAGCCGCCGCGTAGCCGGGAATTCTTCGGCCGCAAACCCGGCGGCCCACTTCTCGCTGTTCTATGATCTGTGGGCTGGAACGCATTTCACGCAGGTCACTATTGGGGAGGAATCCATGGCGGCGGATGGTTTCTGCGTGGCGAGTCGTCGTTCATGAGATTCGGCGTCGTTGGTGTCTTGTCCTTCATTGCGGTGTATGTCGCTTCGGTTGTCGTGTATGCCATCTCCGGTGTGGTTCATGCTCATCCAGTTACCGATAGCCCGTCGGCGGGCGCTGCGACTACGGTGACCATCGATACCGTCAATCTTGAGTCGAACAACAGCGTGCTCCTTGCCAACGTCACCGTTTCACCCGGACCTGCGCTGCTGGATCCGCTAAACCACAAGCTCAAGGAAGACCTCACTGTCGCATTCACATCCGTGGTAACGCCCAGCACGCGCACGTGGTCCAAGGGCGCGTTCCCCGATGTTTTTCCTATTTCGCTGCCCCTTGCCGGTGACGTCGGGGATTGGCCTTTTGATAAGTACCGGTCGGGGCCGGTCACCGTCGAACTCTTCCCCGGGGCTGCGCAACTGCCGGAAACAGCCACGGTGACATTCGTCGACCGCCTTCTCGGCTGGAAAGCCGACACGACTGTCGTGGGCAAAGCCGATTCGCCCGGAGCGTACCAAGTGAATTTGCAGCGAACCTTAAACACCGCGGCGTTTGCTTTAGTCATCCTCGGCGTTCTTGTCGCGCTTGCCGGCGTAGCCCTATTCGTCGCGGTTCAGACGGTGCGTGACCGACGACAATTTCAGCCGGCGATGACAACGTGGTACGCCGCAATGCTCTTTGCGGTGATGCCGCTGCGACATGCGCTGCCCGATTCGCCGCCATTCGGCTGCTGGATTGATGTCACGATCGTTCTTTGGGTGATCGTCGTGCTGGTGATCTCGATGATGCTCTACATCTCTTGCTGGTGGCGACACCTGCGACCCGACAAGCCGACCTGACGCGCTCGTGGACGCCGTGGTTGATACAGCGACACGATTGCGCGGCTTGGCTATCGCGGTGTGGCACTTTGTCTCCGGCGCGCGACTAACGTACTTGTGGTTGCTCGCATTGCTGGTCACGACGCTTCTTAAGCACAATCTCACTAGGCGGCAGTTGCACACCCTGCTCGTCGACGACTCATCAACCAACATCAAAAATATCATGCACTTGGCATGGGATACGCCGGCGGTGCTGATGGACAGCATGCTATGGATCGACGGCCGGTACTGGACCCCCTACCTGGTGCTGTTCACCTTGTTCCTTGCGCCGGCCGAACGCTGGCTTGGCCAGTTACGTTGGCTTACTGTGGGATTGACCTCTCACGTCCTTGCCACCTACATCAGCGAGGGCATCCTCTACGCCGCGATCCGCTACCACGATGCGCCCAGCCGGCTCATGCATGCCGCCGACATTGGGGTCAGCTACTTCCTGGTCGGCGTGATGGCCGTGCTGACTTACCACATCGCGCGGCCGTGGCGTTGGGGCTATATCGGGATACTGTTCGTCTTCTTTGGTGTCCTGCTGATCACGACGGACCGCTACGTGCTGAACTTCACCGCGATCGGTCACTTCACCGCGATCCTGATCGGCCTGTGTTTCTACCCGATAGCCCGTAAGCGCAGCGAGCCACAATGGAATCCGGCGAAGCTCAAAGCCGCTTTTCGGCGGACTGCCGGCGCGGGCGCTTAACGCGCTGGTAATTACCTGCTCATACCGTTGCAGGATGCGACGTACGTCGCCTCGATCGCTGGGGGCCGAAGAGGAATTTCACCTGGTCGACCTCAAGACACGGCGACTCACGGCGCGTGCGCCCGAACTGCTGGCCGAACTCACCGAGGATTACGTCGCTGAGCTGCAGCGTTGTGTCATCGAGACGAATACCTCGGTAGTCGATTCCCTCGACGAGCTGCGCAACGAACTGGGCCGTCGCCGCCGGGTCCTGGTCCAAAAAGCCGCCGAACTGGGCATCGGAGTGGTGGCCGCGGGGGCCGTGCCGCTTTCGGTGCCGGCGGAAATGCAGGTCACCAAGACCGAGCGTTACCGCCAAATGCTTGCCGATTATCAGCTGCTGGCACGCGAGCAGCTGATCTGCGGCACCCAGGTGCATGTCGGCATCAGCGACCGCGACGAGGCGGTCGCGGTCGCATACCGGGTTGGGCCGTATTTACCGACGCTGCTCGCAATCTCGGCCAGCTCGCCGTTCGCATCCGACGGCTCGGACACCGGCTACTCGAGCATGCGCACGCTGGTCTGGCAACGCTGGCCGACGACCGGCCCGGCCGCCCCGGTGCAGTCTGCCGAGAAATACGACGAGCTGGTCAACGACCTGGTGGCCAGCGGAGTCATCAGCGACGCCGGGATGGTTTATTTCGACGTCCGACCGGCGAGCAGCGTGCCGACGTTGGAGCTGCGGGTCTGCGACAGCTGCCCGTCCGTAGACACCGTCGTGCTGATCGCCGGGCTGTTTCGGGCACTTGTCGAGCGCGAGATCGAGGCGTTGCGGGCCGGCGTGCCCCCGACCATCTTTTCCCCGGTGCTGGGCCGCGCGGCGTTGTGGCGGGCCGCTCGGTCGGGGCTCGAGGGTGAACTTGTCGACATCAGCATTCCGGCAGCCAGGCCCGCCGCAGAGGTGGTCACCGAGCTGGTTGATTCGCTGCGCCCGCAACTGGAAGACAGCGGCGACTGGGAAACCGTCAGCGAATTGTCCCGCGAAGCGCTGCTCGCGGGCACGTCGTCGGCTCGGCAACGGCGGGCGCTGCGCCGCCGCGGCCGGCTCACCGATGTCGTCGATCAGCTGATCGACGAGACAGCGGGCCGCCAATCGGTCACCGGAGTCGCCGTGGGTGACCACCCGTCTCTGCTGTTTGGTTACCAGCCCGGCAGCGAGCCCGCCGCCGGCGCTCGCGGCGACCTGGACGCCGCTTATGACGAGGCTGTCGACGCCGACGGTTGCCCGCGAGAGCACTATCGGACGATGCTGGACACCATCGCCGGCCTCGGGGTGGCGCAGCTGCGATCCCGGGAAGCAGAAATCGAGCAGGAGCAACGCGCGGACAACGTCACCTTCCGCGTTACCGGTCAAAGCCGCGCCCAGTTGTTCCCCATCGACCTGGTGCCGCGCATGGTGGCCGCCGCCGAGTGGGCGCAGTTGTCCGAGGGCCTGGCTCAGCGGGCCCGGGCGCTGGATGCGTTCCTGCGCGACATTTACGCCGACCAGGCGATCGTCGCCGAGGGGATCATTGATGTGCAGGCCCTCGACCGGGCGCCTGGCTTCCGCTCGACGGGCCGCGTCGCCGGCAACACGGTGCGCGCGCATATCAGCGGCACCGACCTGGTCTGCGACCGCGCCGGCCATTGGCTGGTGCTGGAAGACAATCTGCGGGTGCCGTCGGGCGCCGCGTACGCCATCATCAATCGACGGTTGCTGAGCAAGGATCTTCCCGAGCTGCAACCGCCCGCCGCGATCGAGGACGCCGACCGGGCACCGGCGATGCTGCTCGAGACGCTGCTCGCGGCGGCGCCGCTGCATAGCTCCGACGACCCCGCCGTGGTGCTGCTGTCTGCCGGCTGGGAAGACTCCGCGTGGTTCGAGCACACCTTCCTGGCTGAGGAGATGGGCGTCGCCTTGGTGCAGCCGTCGGACCTATCGGTGCGCGACGGGAAGCTTTGGCGCCACATCGGTTCCAGCGTGCAACGCGTCGACGTCGTCTATGCGCGAATGGACGAGGACATGCTGGTGTCCTCCACCGGGTACGACGGCACCGCGTTGCGGCGGGGACTGCTCAGCGCGATCGCGGGCGGCAATCTCACCATCGCCAACGCGCTCGCCAACGGCGTGGCCGACGACAAGGCGATCTACGCCTACGTCCCCGAGATGATCGAGTTCTACCTCGGTGAAAAGCCGAAGCTGGCCCAGATCCCGACCTGGATCTGCGCCGAGCGCGACCAGCGCGACTTCGTGCTGGCCAACCTCGCCGACATGGTGGTGAAACCTATTGACGGATTGGGTGGCAGCGGTGTGCTGATCGGGCCGGAAGCCTCCGACGCGGCGTTGGCGGCCCGACGACGCGAGTTGGTCACCCAACCGGAGCGGTTCATCGCCCAGGAGCTGGTCGCGCTGTCCACCCATCCCACTTTCGACGGTGACGGGATATACCCGCACCACGTCGACCTGCGCGCGTTCGTGCACTTGCGGGCCACACCGGACGCCTCGGTGTCGGCGCACGTGTTACCCGCCGCGTTGACGCGGGTAGCCAGCCGTGGGTCGCGGATCGTCAACTCGTCGTCCGGCGGGGGGAGCAAGGTCACCTGGATTCTCACCGCACCGGACGCCGGCGCAGCCTAGACACTCAACGGAAGCAGGAAACATGTGCGGTATCTGCGGTGAGGTGCGCTGGGATGGGCGAGCAGCCGATGTTGGCGCTGTCACCCGGATGACCGGCGTGATGATTTCGCGCGGACCGGATTCCGAAGGCGTGGTGGCCCACGGGCCAGTGGCTTTCGGGCATCGGCGGCTGTCCATCATCGACCTTTCCGCCCGCGGCGCCCAACCGATGGTCGATAGCGATCTCGGGTTGACGCTGGTGTTCAACGGCTGCATCTACAACTACCAGGAGCTGCGCGCCGAACTTGAAGCCGCGGGATACCGCTTCTTCTCAACCGCCGACAGCGAGGTCGTGATCAAGGGCTTCCACCACTGGGGCGTCCACTGCGTCGAGCGATTCAAGGGGATGTTCGCGTTTGCGATCGCCGATCGCGACTCGGGCGTGGTGACGCTGGCGCGGGACCGGTTAGGCATCAAACCGCTGTACCTGGCGTCGGTGCCCGGCCGGCTGCGATTCGCCTCCACGGTGCGGGCGCTGCTCAACGCCGGCGACGTGGACACCGAACTTGACCGCTACGCAATCCACCACTACATGACCTTCCACTCCGTGGTGCCCGCACCGCGCACGATTTACCGAGGCGTGCGCAAACTGCCGCCGGCGACCGTCCGGGTGATCCAGCCCGACGGTTCGCACACCGACACCGTTTACTGGACACCGGAATTCCGCCGCGACCCGGCCAAGGCGTCCTGGTCGATCGGCGACTGGGAAGCCGCGCTGATGGATGCGCTGCGTACTGCCGTGGTACGCCGGATGGTCGCCGATGTCCCCGTCGGCGTGTTGCTTTCGGGCGGCATTGACTCCTCGCTCGTGGTAGCGCTGCTGGCCGAGCAGGGCCAGCACGGACTGGCCACCTTCAGTATCGGTTTTGACTCGGCCGGCGGGGAATCCGGCGACGAGTACTTCTACTCCGACTTGATCGCCAAGACCTTCGACACCGACCACCACCAGATCCATATCGATGCATCGAGGCTGCTGCCCGCGGTGCCGAAAACCATTGCCGCGATGAGCGAACCGATGGTCAGCCACGACTGCGTGGCCTTCTACCTACTGTCGGAGGAAGTCAGTAAGTCGGTGAAGGTGGTGCAATCGGGACAGGGCGCTGACGAAATCCTGGCCGGCTACGACTGGTACCCGCCGCTGGCCAATGTTGCCCGCGAGCAGACCACCGAGGCGTACGCCAAGGTGTTCTTCGACCGCGGCCACGGCGACGTGCTGTCAATCTTGGCGCCCGAGTACGGGATTGACGTCGACGCCAGCCTCGAGTTTGCGACCGCGCACCAGGGGGCGCCCGGTGCCGATTCCGCGGTGGACGCGGCGCTGCGCCTGGATACCCAGGTCATGCTCGTTGACGATCCGGTCAAACGCGTCGACAACATGACAATGGCGTGGGGGTTGGAGGCCCGCGTGCCCTTCCTCGACCACGACTTCGTCGAACTGGCCGCCTCCTGCCCGTCCGAGCTGAAGCTGGCATCGGGCGGCAAGGGAGTGCTCAAGGACGCGTCGCGGGCGCTATTGCCGGCGCAGGTGATCGATCGGACGAAGGGCTACTTCCCGGTGCCCGGCATCCGCCATCTGCACGGCGAGGTGCTCGACATGGTGCGCGATGCGCTGAGCAACAACGCCGCGCGGAACCGTGGGCTGTATCGCGCCGATACCGTCGATGCACTGCTGGCCGCGCCGAACGAGACCCGGACCACGCTGGGATCGAATGCGTTGTGGCAACTGGCGGTACTCGAGATGTGGCTGCAGAGCATGGAAGGCTGAGGGCATGGGACAGCAGGTGCGCGCGCTGTACGGCGCGTCACTGTCCCCGGACGCAACCGCGTTCGCGCACCTCGTCGACGACGGCGGCTATCCGCGCGCGGTGCAGCGCTTTTTACGCGGCCGGCGGGCCAGTTCGTCGCGGGATGTCGAGCTTCCCGTCGAGGGCCCGGTGTCTCGTGTCATCCACTCCGCGGACGGGCAATGGCTGGCCTGTCAGGTGGCCCCCGATGGGGGCACTCGTACCCAGATTTGGCTCGTTACAACCGATCCCGACGACCGGATGGCCTGGCGCGTCGACGGCGACGTGGACGGCACCGCCGCATTGATCGGGTGGGATGGCACCCGGGTGGCGGCGATCCTGACCGGTGAAGACGGGGTAGGGCAGTCGTGTCTGATCGATCCGGCCGACGGTCAGCGCACGGTGTTGGACCGCCGGTCCGGCGGCCGGCTGGTCGACGCCTGGGCCGGCGCGTCGCTGATTCGAGTCGGACCGCGCGGCTACCGGGAAATGATCATGCTGTATGCGCAGACCGAAATCGCGCTGCTGCCTTCGGATCCCGGTTCCACGACCGAGGACGGCGTCATCCTCGACGACCACCAACCCCGCCGCATTCGCTACGGGCCGAGCGAGCCGCCCAAGCTGTACTACCCGGGCGTCAGTGGCGGCGGATATGTCCGCACGCTGCTCCGTAGTGACAACGGCTGCGAGCACGCCCGGCTGGTGGAAGTGACGGCCACCGAGGACGGCGTCAGCTACTCAGTGGTGGCTGAGCGCCCTGACTGCGATCTCGATGAGTTCGCTGTCAGTGACGATTTGTCGACCATCGCGTTATTATGGAACATCCAGGGGTGCAGCGAATTACAGATCCTCGAATACACCGACAACACGCTGACCGAGCCGATCCCGCTGCCAGGCTTGGTCGCCGGCGAGCTGTCCATCAGCGCCGGTGGTTCGATGGTCGCGATGACCGTTCAAAGCCCGTCGATGCCGCGAACCGTCGAGCTGGTCGACCCGCGCACCCGGCAATGGCAAAGTATCGACCGCGAACCCAGCCGCGGTCCGGTGGCCTCCGGGGCGGCGGCGCGGCCGGTGCCGAAGATGATCACCGCGCGTGATGGGCTGAGCCTGCCCGCCTGGCTGTACCGGCCGCCGGCCAGTAGTGCTACCTCGGGCGCGGTGATCTACCTGCACGGCGGCCCAGAAGCCCAGGCCCGTCCCGAATACAGCGAGATCTTTCCGGAGCTGCTCAACGCCGGGATCAGCGTGCTGACGCCGAATGTGCGCGGCTCCAGCGGTTCGGGCCGCACATTCGTGCACGCCGACGACAAGGAAAAGCGGTTCGCGGCCATCGACGACGTCGCCGACTGTGTGCGCTACCTGGTGGACAACGAGCTGGCCGATCCGAGGCGGATCGCCTGCGCGGGCTGGTCTTACGGCGGCTTCCTGACCATGGCGGCCATGACGTTTCACCCGGATCTGTTCGCGGCGGGCGTGACCATCTGCGGCATGAGCGACCTGACCACGTTCTACCGCAACACCGAGCCCTGGATCGCCGACGCCGCATATCCGAAGTACGGCCATCCGGTCAACGACCGCGAGCTGCTTGAGCAGCTGTCCCCGCTGCGCCGGGTCGACGCGTTGGCCGCGCCGTTGCTGGTCGTGCACGGCGCCAACGACACCAACGTGGCGGTCAGCGAGTCGGAGCAGATCGTCGATGCGTTGCGGCGGGCCGGCCGCGAGGTGCGATACCTGCTGTTCAGCGACGATGGCCACGAGATCGCCAAGCGTGAGAACAGTACGGCGCTGGCAGCGGCGATGAAGGACTGGTTGGCCAGGGCATTCGACACTGTGGAAAGCCTCGGGACGGCGACGGGATAGGCCCGAGCGTGGCGCTGACACGTACTGTTGGTTAGCGCGGGCAGGATCGCTGCGAGCAGAGGAGCATGCGGGCGGATGCGGCACTACTACTGCGTAGACGCGATCCGCGACGCCGAGGCGCCGCTGCTGGCCAGCCTGCCTGATGGTGCCTTGATGAGGCGCGCGGCCTACGCCTTGGCCACCGCTACCATCGGCGAGCTGACCGCCCGCACCGGCGGGGTTGCGGGCCGCCGGGTGTGTGCGGTCGTCGGCTCTGGCGACAACGGCGGTGACGCGCTATGGGCGGCCACGTTCCTGCGCCGTCGCGGCGTGGCCGCCGACGCGGTGTTGCTCAATCCCGACCGCACCCACCGCAAGGGACTCGCCGCGTTTCGCAAAGTAGGCGGCCGCGTCGTGCAGAGCGTCTCGGCGGCAACCGATCTCGTCCTCGATGGTGTGGTGGGTATCTCCGGCTCCGGGCCGCTACGGCCGGCAGCGGCCGAGGTGTTCGCCACCGTCGATCAGGCCAGGATCCCGGTGGTCGCCGTCGACATCCCCAGCGGCATCGACGTGGCGACCGGGGCGATCACCGGCCCGGCCGTGCGCGCCGCGCTGACCGTCACCTTCGGCGGACTCAAACCCGTGCACGCGCTGGCCGACTGTGGCCGCGTCGAGCTGATCGATATCGGGCTGGATCTACCGGATACGAACATGCTGGGTTTTGAGGCCGGGGACGTGGCCGCGCGCTGGCCGGTGCCCGGCCCGCGCGACGACAAGTACACCCAGGGCGTGACGGGGGTGATGGCAGGCTCGTCGACCTATCCGGGTGCGGCCGTGCTGTGCACCGGCGCCGCGGTCGCAGCCACCTCCGGCATGGTCCGCTACACCGGCAGCGCGCACAGCGAGGTGCTCGCGCACTGGCCTGAGGTCATCGCATCGCCTACGCCGGCTTCGGCCGGGCGGGTGCAGGCCTGGGTCGTCGGGCCGGGATTGGGCACCGACGCCACCGGCGCCGCCGCGTTGTGGTTCGCGCTGGACACCGACCTGCCGGTGCTGGTCGACGCCGACGGGCTGACCATCTTGGCGGCCCATCCGGATCTGGTGGCGAACCGCACCGCGCCGACCCTGCTGACCCCGCACGCCGGTGAATTCGCCAGGCTGGCCGGGGCGCCGCCCGGGGACGACCGGGTCGGCGCGTGCCGCCGGCTTGCCGACGCCCTCGGCGCGACGGTGCTACTCAAGGGCAACGTCACCGTCATCGCCGACCCGGGCGGCCTGGTGTACCTCAATCCGGCCGGGCAATCCTGGGCGGCCACCGCCGGGTCCGGCGACGTGCTGTCCGGAGTGATCGGCGCGCTGCTGGCCTCCGGGCTCGCGCCTGCCGAGGCGGCCGCGGCGGGGGCGTTCGTGCACGCGCGGGCTGCGGCGCTGTCGGCCGCGGACCCGGGGCCCGGTGAAGCGCCGACGTCGGCGTCGCGAATTTTGCGGCACATCCGAGCGGCGCTGGCCGCCCTATAGCTTCCAGCCGTCAACGAGAGGATCCGTAGTGTCCCACCCGTCCGTTCCCGCCCACTCGATCGCGCCCGCCTACACGGGCCGCATGTTCACCACCCCGGTGCCGGCATTGCGGCTGCCCGAGGAGTCGATGGATCCCGATGCCGCCTACCGCTTCATCCACGACGAGCTCATGCTCGACGGCAGTTCGCGGCTGAACCTGGCCACCTTCGTTACCACGTGGATGGATCCGGAAGCCGAAAAGTTGATGGCCGAGACGTTTGACAAGAACATGATCGACAAGGACGAATACCCGATCACCGCGGCTATCGAGGCGCGGTGCGTGTGCATCGTGGCCGACCTGTTCCACGCCGAGGACCTGCGCGACGACGATCCCTCCAGCGCCATCGGGGCGTCCACCATCGGCTCCAGCGAGGCGGTCATGCTGGGCGGGCTCGCACTGAAATGGCGCTGGCGGGAAAAGGTGGGTAAGGGCTGGGAGAAACGCACCCCCAACCTGGTGATGGGCTCCAACGTGCAGGTGGTGTGGGAGAAGTTCTGCCGCTACTTCGATGTCGAGCCCCGCTACTTGCCGATGGAGGTAGGGCGCTACGTCATCACGCCCGAGCAGGTTGTCGATGCCGTCGACGAGAACACCATNNGGGGGCGTCGACGTCCCGGTGCATGTCGACGCCGCCAGCGGCGGATTCGTGGTGCCGTTCTTGCACCCGGAGCTGAAGTGGGATTTTCGGTTGCCCCGGGTGGTGTCGATCAACGTCAGCGGTCACAAATACGGGCTGACCTACCCCGGTATCGGGTTCGTCGTGTGGCGCAGCGCCGCGTATCTGCCCGAGGACTTGGTGTTCCGGGTCAACTATCTGGGTGGCGACATGCCGACGTTCACCCTCAACTTCTCCCGCGCGGGCAACCAGGTGATCGGCCAGTACTACAACTTCCTGCGGCTGGGCCGTGAGGGTTACACGCAGGTCATGCAGTCGTTGTCGCAGACGGCTCGCTGGTTGGGTGAGCAATTGCGGGTGGGCGACCACTGCGAGCTGATCTCGGACGGTTCGGCGATCCCGGTGGTCAGTTTCCGGCTCGCCAGGAACTGCGGCTACACCGAGTTCGACCTCTCCCATGAGCTGCGCGGCTATGGGTGGCAGGTGCCCGCCTACACCATGCCCGACAACGCCAGCAAGATATCCGTGCTGCGCATCGTGGTGCGCGAAGGACTCTCCGCCGATATGGCCCGCGCGCTGCACGACGATGCCCGCTCGGCGCTGGCCTCCCTGGACAAGCTCAAGCCGGGCGGACACTACAAGGCCGAGCATTTCGCGCACTAGCGGTTTTTGCGCCGCGAAAGTGCGACCAGCGACACATTCTACGAGTAGCGGCGTCGGTAGCTGCACTTTCGCGGCACTCTTTTGACTCTGGGACAATGATGGCGTGGCTGTTATGCCGATATCGCCGACGCCGGGCGTCCTGGCTGAGGCCGTGGTGGACCTGGGTGCCATTGAGCACAACGTGCGGGTGCTGCGCGAGCACGCCGGCCGCGCGCAGGTGATGGCTGTGGTCAAGGCGGACGGGTATGGCCATGGCGCCACTCGGGTCGCCCAGGCGGCGCTGGCCGCCGGCGCGAGCGAACTGGGTGTTGCCACCGTCGACGAGGCACTGGCTTTGCGCGCTGACGGGATCACCGCACCGGTGCTGGCGTGGCTGCATCCACCCGGCATCGACTTCGCGCCCGCGCTGCTGGCCGACGTGGAGATTGCGGTTTCCTCGGTGCGCCAAGTCGACGAGTTGTTGGACGCCGCACGCCGCACCGGCCGGACGGCGACGGTGACTGTGAAGGTCGACACCGGGCTCAACCGCAACGGTGTCGCTGCGGCGGACTACCCGTCGATGCTGACCGCATTGGGACGGGCTGGCGCCGAGGACGCCATCCGGCTGCGCGGACTGATGTCGCACATGGTTTACGCCGACCAGCCGGACAACCCCATCAACGACGCCCAGGCCCAACGGTTCGCCGGCTTCCTGGAGCAGGCGCGTAGCCAGCGGGTGCGGTTCGAGGTGGCGCACCTATCGAATTCGTCGGCCACGATGTCTCGCCCCGACCTCGCCTTCGACTTGGTGCGCCCCGGTATCGCGCTGTACGGGCTGAGTCCCGTGCCCGAGCGTGGTGACCTGGGGCTAGTGCCGGCGATGACAGTGAAATGCACTGTTGCGCTGGTGAAATCAGTTTCTGCCGGCGAGGGCGTTTCTTATGGACACACCTGGATCGCGCAGCGTGATACCACGCTGGCACTGCTGCCGATCGGCTATGCGGATGGCGTGTTCCGGTCGCTGGGCGGCCGGCTGGAGGTGCTCATCAACGGCAGGCGGCGGCCGGGTGTCGGGCGAATCTGTATGGACCAGTTCCTGGTCGACTTGGGTCCCGGGCAGGTCGATGTCGCCGAGGGCGACGAGGCGATTCTGTTCGGGCCGGGCAGCCAGGGCGAGTCCACCGCGCAGGACTGGGCCGATCTGCTCGGCACCATCCACTACGAAGTGGTGACGAGCCCCCGCGGGCGCATCACTCGCACTTATCGCGAGGCCGAAACCGTTGAGCGGTGAACAAACCCGCAGGCTTCTGTGGGGCGGGGCCTGGCTTGCGGGAGGCGCCGGGCTGATCGCGGTCGCCACGATCGTCGGGGCTTCGGCCCGCCGATCGCTGGTTGCGCGGGCCAGTGCCCGCGAAGATCCCTACGCGGACGAGGATTTCGAGCGGCTCGACGACGACCGCAGCCGTGTGGTGACTACGCCGGACGGGGTGCCGTTGGCGGTCCGCGAAGCCGGCCCGGTCGATGCGCCATTGACCATGGTCTTCGTTCATGGATTCTGTCTGCGCATGGCCGCCTTCCACTTTCAGCGTAAGCGCCTCGGCGAACAATGGGGACCGCGTGTCCGGATGGTCTTCTACGACCAGCGCGGGCACGGTCAGTCCGGTGAAGCCGACGCCGAGACCTACACGCTGACGCAGCTGGGCAAAGACCTGGAAACCGTGTTGGAGGCGGTCGCGCCGCGCGGGTTGATCGTTCTGGTCGGCCATTCGATGGGCGGCATGACGGTCCTGGCACATGCCCGGCAATACCCCGAGCAGTACGGCCGCCGGATCGTCGGCGCGGCATTGATTTCCTCTGCCGCCGAAGGGGTGTCGCGCTCACCGCTGGGTGAGATCCTGAAAAACCCCGCACTGGAAGCTGTTCGGTTTACCGCCCGCTCCGCCCCCAAGCTGGTAAATCGTGGCCGCAACGTGTCTCGGTCGCTGATCGGCCCGGTGCTGCGGGCCGCATCCTTCAGCGACCTGCGGGTCAGCCGGAACCTGGATGCGTTCTCGCAGCGGATGATGAACGACACCCCGATCGCCACCCTGGTGGGCTTTCTGCCCGCACTGGAGGTGCACGACGAAACCGCCGGACTATGGACGCTGCTGAGAATTCCAACCATGATCGCGTGCGGTGATCACGACTTGCTCACCCCGGACGAGTACTCGCGGAAGATGGCGGACTCCCTGCCGCGATCCGAACTGGTCATCGTCAGCGGGGCCAGTCACCTTGCGCTGCTGGACAAGCCCGATGCCATCAACGACGGCTTGATCCGGCTGGTCAACCGGGCCGTTCCGGGCAAGATGTCCCTCACGGCACGGCGCCTCAAAGAAGGTCTCAGTGAACGGTTCCGGCGCCATGGCTGAGCGACTGGGCGAACGGGACGGCACGGCCACCCTTGACCACGTCGAGGACACGGTTGCGCTGGGATCGCGGCTGGGGGCGGAACTGCGCGCCGGCGACGTCGTGGTGTTATCCGGTCCGCTCGGTGCCGGAAAGACCGTGCTGGCCAGAGGGATCGCCGCTGCCATGGATGTCGACGGGCCCATTACGTCACCGACGTACGTGCTCGCGCGGGTGCACTCCGCGCGGCGCCCCGGCGCTCCGGCACTGATTCACGTCGACGTCTATCGGCTGTTGGACCCCGCCGATCACCGCGGCGGCGCCGACCTTTTGGGAGAGCTCGACTCGCTGGATCTCGACACCGAGCTCGACGACGCGGTCGTCGTGGTGGAGTGGGGCGAGGGTCTGGCCGAACGCCTCTCCGAGCGCCACCTCGTCGTCCGCCTGGAGCGGATGAGCGAATCCGATGTGCGGATCGCGACCTGGCAGTGGAGTCGCTCGTGAGCCTGATCCTCGCTCTGGACACCGCTACTCCGGCGGTGACGGCGGGCGTCGTGCGGTTGGATGGCTCGGATTGCGCCGTGCTGGCCGAGCGGGTCACCGTCGACGCTCGCGCACACGCCGAACGGCTCACCCCGAATGTGCTGGCCGCGCTTGCCGATGCCGCGCTGACAATGTGCGATCTAGACGCCGTCGTGGTGGGCTGTGGGCCCGGTCCGTTCACCGGTCTGCGGGCCGGTATGGCCACGGCCGCCGCTTATGGGCATGCCCTTGGCATCCCCGTGCGGGGCGTCTGCAGCTTGGATGCCATCGGCGTGCGAACCAGCGGCGAGACCCTGGTGGTCACCGATGCCCGTCGGCGAGAGGTCTACTGGGCGCGATACAGCGACGGACGCCGCACCCACGGTCCGGAGGTCAACGCGCCGGCCGATGTCGATCCCGGAACGGCGCGGGCGGTGGCCGGCTCCCCGGAGCACGCGGCGCTGTTCGAGCTGCCGCGACGCGAGCCGGTCTACCCGACGGCGGCCGGCCTGGTCGCCTCGGTGCCCGACTGGTCGGAGCCTCCGCTCCCGCTGGTGGCGTTGTATTTACGCCGGCCCGACGCCAAGCCGTTGGCGGCGCGGCAATGACCGCCCACCTCGACCCCGTCAGCATGGGCGCGTTGGCGCCTGCCGACGCCGAGCGTTGTGCTCAACTGGAGAGCCAGCTCTTCCACGGCGACGATCCGTGGCCGGCGGAAGCGTTCAACCGCGAACTGGCCAGCCCCTACAACCAGTACGTGGGCGCGCGCACGGACGACATGCTGGTCGGTTACGCCGGGATCGCGCGGTTGGGGCGGCAACCGCCGTTCGAGTACGAGGTGCACACCATCGGCGTGGACCCGGCATATCAAGGGCGGGGCATCGGCCGCCGGCTGCTGGACGAGCTGCTGCAGTTCGCCGACGGTGGCGTCGTTTACCTGGAGGTCCGCACCGACAACGAGGCGGCCATCGCGCTGTACCGCAGCGTGGGATTCACTCAGGTCGGCTTGCGCCGGCGCTACTACCGCGTCAGTGGCGCCGATGCCTACACGATGCGACGGGACGCGTTATGACCGACAGCAAGACGATCCTCGCGATCGAAACCTCTTGCGATGAAACCGGTGTCGGCATAGCCCGGCTGGACGCTGACGGTACCGTGACGTTGTTGGCCGACGAGGTCGCGTCCAGCGTCGACGAGCATGTCCGGTTCGGCGGCGTAGTCCCCGAGATCGCCTCGAGGGCGCACCTGGAGGCACTCGGACCGACCATGCGCCGCGCGCTGGCCACTGCGGGATTGGCGGCCCCGGCCAGGCCCGACATCGTCGCGGCCACCATCGGGCCCGGGCTGGCCGGGGCCTTGTTGGTGGGAGTGGCTGCGGCCAAGGCATATTCGGCCGCCTGGGGAGTGCCGTTTTACGCCGTCAACCACCTGGGCGGGCACCTAGCCGCCGACGTGTACGAACACGGGCCGCTGCCCGAATGTGTTGCGCTGCTGGTGTCCGGAGGCCATACCCATCTGTTGCATGTGCGTTCGCTCGGCGAGCCCATCGTCGAGCTCGGCGGCACCGTCGACGACGCAGCCGGCGAGGCCTACGACAAAGTGGCGCGGCTACTGGGCCTGGGCTATCCGGGCGGCAAGGTGTTGGACGACCTGGCTCGAACCGGCGATCGGGACGCCATCGTGTTCCCGCGCGGCATGACCGGCCCGGCCGATGACCCCTATGCGTTCAGCTTCTCCGGGCTCAAGACCTCGGTGGCGCGGTATCTGGAAAGCCACGCGAGTCACCCCGACTTCCATCCGGCCGATATCGCCGCCGGGTTCCAGGAAGCTGTCGCCGATGTGCTCACGCTGAAGGCGGTCCGAGCCGCGACTGGGCTCGGTGTCTCGACGCTGCTGATCGCCGGAGGAGTGGCCGCGAACTCGCGGCTGCGGGAGCTCGCGGCGCAGCGCTGCGCGGCGGCAAACCTGACGTTGCGGGTCCCATCGCCGCGGTTCTGCACCGACAACGGAGCCATGATCGCGGCGTTCGCTGCGCAGCTGGTGGCCGCGGGGGCGTCCCCTTCGCCGCTGGACGCACCAAGCGACCCGGGTCTGCCTGTGATAAAAGCGCAGGTCAGCTGACTGCGTCGCGATTGAGGGCCGCGAATCCGCGGGAAGCACCGGGGCGGCCTTGAGTGCTAGCACTCTCATGTATAGAGTGCTAGGTAGCACCCGAACAAACCCTGCGTCGGCACCCGCGACGACGGCGCAAAGGCACGGACGGATGCCGAATCACCTGGTAATTCGGACGGTTCGGGGCATGCCTCGGACCCGAGACCAACACCGTTCCGGGGCGAATGCTCCGGACCCGATCTAATTAGTGGAGGCTCCAATCGTGGCGAAGGTGAAGATCAAGCCACTCGAGGACAAGATTCTCGTGCAGGCCAATGAGGCCGAGACCACGACCGCGTCCGGTCTGGTCATTCCTGACACCGCCAAGGAGAAGCCCCAAGAGGGCACCGTCGTCGCAGTCGGCCCCGGCCGTTGGGACGAGGATGGCGCGAAGCGGATTCCCGTGGACGTGTCCGAGGGTGACACCGTCATCTACAGCAAGTACGGCGGCACCGAGATTAAGTACGGCGGCGAGGAATACCTAATCCTGTCGGCACGTGACGTGCTGGCTGTCGTATCCAAGTAACAAACCGTGTTCCGCCCCGGCGATCCCCGCGCTCAAACGCGGGTGATTTCCGGGGCGGCATGCGTTCGTAGCGGTTATTAGCGGTTAAAGGAACCTGATGAGCAAGCTTATTGAGTACGACGAAACCGCGCGTCGCGCCATGGAGGCGGGCGTGAACAAGCTCGCCGACGCGGTACGGGTGACGCTGGGGCCCCACGGCCGCCATGTGGTGCTGGCTAAGGCATTCGGTGGGCCCACGGTCACCAACGACGGTGTCACCGTCGCACGCGAGATCGACCTGGAAGACCCATTCGAGAACTTGGGCGCCCAGCTGGTGAAGTCGGTGGCTACCAAGACCAACGACGTCGCCGGCGACGGCACCACCACCGCGACCGTGCTGGCGCAAGCGCTGATCAAAGCCGGCCTGCGCATGGTCGCTGCTGGCGCCAACCCGATTGCGCTTGGCTCCGGAATCAGCCAGGCCGCCGACGCGGTGTCTGAGGCACTGCTTGCGGCGGCCACCCCGGTGTCCGGCAAGAGCGGGATCACGCAGATCGCGACGGTCTCGTCCCGCGACGCGCAGATCGGTGAGCTGGTCGGCGAAGGGATGAGCAAGGTTGGCGTCGACGGCGTGGTCAGCGTCGAAGAATCGTCGACGATGAACACCGAGCTGGAGTTCACCGAGGGCGTCGGCTTCGACAAAGGCTTCCTGTCGGCGTATTTCGTCACCGACTTCGACTCCCAAGAGGCTGTGTTCGAGAACCCGCTGATCCTGCTGCACCAGGAGAAGATCGGCTCGCTGCCGGACCTGCTGCCCATGCTGGAGAAGGTTGCCGAGTCGGGCAAGCCGCTGGTGATCATCGCCGAAGACGTCGAGGGCGAGGCGCTGGCGACGCTGGTCGTCAACTCCATTCGCAAGACGCTGAAAGCGGTCGCGGTCAAGGCGCCGTTCTTCGGCGACCGGCGCAAAGCCTTCCTTGAAGACCTGGCGGTGGTTACAGGTGGTCAGGTGATCAACCCTGACGCAGGCCTGCTGCTGCGCGAGGTCGGCATCGAGGTGCTGGGGTCGGCCCGGCGCGTGGTAGTGAGCAAGGACGACACTATCGTCGTCGAGGGCGGTGGCTCCAAGGATGCGGTCGCCAACCGCATCAAGCAGCTGCGTGGCGAGATCGAGAACACCGACTCGGAGTGGGATCGCGAAAAGCTGCAAGAGCGGCTGGCCAAGCTGTCCGGCGGGGTGGCCGTCATCAAGGTGGGCGCCGCCACCGAGACCGCACTCAAGGAACGCAAGGAAAGCGTCGAGGATGCCGTCGCGGCGGCCAAGGCCGCTGTCGAGGAAGGCATTGTCGCAGGCGGTGGTTCCGCACTGATCCAGGCCGGCAAGAAGCTGAAGAAGCTCCGTGCGTCGTTGAGCGGCGACGAGGCCCTTGGCGTCGACGTGTTTTCCACGGCGCTCAGCGCACCGCTGTACTGGATCGCTTCCAATGCCGGGCTCGACGGCGCGGTCGTGGTCAACAAGGTCAGTGATTTGCCCGCCGGGCATGGACTGAACGCGAACACACTGACCTATGGCGACTTGATCGCCGAAGGTGTGATCGACCCCGTCAAGGTCACCCGGACGGCGGTGCTCAACGCGGCTTCGGTGGCCCGGATGGTGCTGTCCACCGAAACGGCGATCGTGGACAAGCCGGCCAACGAAGAGGACGACCACGGCCACGGTCATCACCACCACTAAATAGCAGTGCGGATCACCCCCGGGTCTTCAGATCCGGGGGTGATCCGTCGTTGTTGCCTCGCGTCGGATCGGCAACCCCAGGTTCTGGCAGGGCCGGTGGATTACACATGCACGTCGCGGAGCCCGGCGGCAAACCGCAAGCCTGAGCAGTTGTAGCACCCCACGCACCCGGTGCAGTTTGTGCAACCGACGCAACCCAGGCACGCGATGCAACGCGTGCACAACGCACACGCCACACATGCGACACTCCCAGCGACCGCGAGTGACATTGCGGTGACGACACTTCCGGCAACGCCGGCGCTTACGGCTGTGGCGATTGAGCCTGCCACGGCCGTGCTGGCGACGGTGGCGGCCGAGCTCACGACGCCGGCACTGGCCACGGTGGCTGCCGATCCGGCGACCGCGGTGCTGGCCACGGTGGCTGCCGATCCGACCACCGCGGAGCTGGCCGCGGTGGTCACCGACCCAACTACGGCGATGCTAGCCGCCGTGGCTTTGGAGCCGCGGAAGGCGTCGTCGGCAACAAGGGATTTGACCACGTCGTTCATCTTCCTTCGGGGGGCCGGGTTTCTCACCGTTATCGAGAATGTAGACCGTGGCGTTGCGTGCGGGAGTGTCGTCACTTTGCCCGGTAGGCCAAAAGTCTTGGCAACGACGGCGACGGCCGTGACCGAAGAGCCCGCCGAGCCCGCCGAGCACACCCGTCATCGTCACGGTCATGCTCACTAGAGGCACTACTGACCAAAGACCCTCCGAGTTGGTGACTTTGTCCTGGCGCCGACCGGCCCGCGCTGGCCCGAGGATGGTTACGCGTCCACCAGGCCAAGGAGCAGACATGATCGATTACGAATTCGACAAAGCCCATTCGATCCTTCGCGTCCGACCGGAATCGTCGCTCGAAAAAAGCGACTTCGCCCAACTTGCCAAAGTCGTTGACCCCGAGATCGAGGCAGGCGGCGCTCTCGCCGGCCTCATTATCGACGCACCACACTTTCCGGGGTGGGACAGTTTCGGGGCGCTAGTGACTCACATACGGTTCGTGCGCGACCACCACAAGCATGTCAAGAAGATTGCGGTCGTAACCGGCTCACACCTCGGCGATTTCGCCGAGCATCTGGCTTCGCACTTTATTGCGGCAGACATCCGCCTCTTCCCCGCTGGTCAGATCGAGCAGGCCCGACACTGGATGATCGGCGACGAGTAGTACGCCGAGTTGCTCTCAGCGCATCGCGAAGACCTCGGCCGAGACAGATCGCGGTCGTCTCCGCACCCGCGACAAGCATCGCCGATCACCGGCACGACGGGCTGCAATTGAGTACCACCGAGACGGCGATAGTCGACAAGCCGGCCGAAGAAAAGAGCACGGCCACCGACCAGCCGGGTGGCATCGAGCCTGAGCGATCGCACCCGAGATGTGTTGAATGCCTGACCCTGGGACGCGTGGCTGAAATCCACAGCACGGACTTCCACCTACAAGATCGCGGGAGGAATTTGCGAATCCAATTCGGCCGAGCTGTCCGTGACTGAGGGACCCCGCGGTGTCCCGTGCTCACTCAGGGCGTCCGTCAGTGCTTTGATCTCTGCACGAAGCGAGTCGACTTGTTGCTCGACGTCAGCGCGGAGTGCATTGATGTGAGTTTCGGTGATCGCCTGGCTCGCGGTGTCTTCTTCTGCCACGCGTTCGACGATCCAGGATGCTAGCGATGCGGTGATCAGACTCACCACGCCGATACCGCCGATCATGAGTGTGGCCGCGATCAATTTGCCGAGAGTCGTGTGGGGTGTTTTATCGCCATAGCCCACGGTCGTCACCGTCTCAAGGGCCCACCACAGGGCGTCGCCGAAGTTATTGATGCTGGAACGCGCACGCCCCCGTTCGACTTGCAAAATGGACAACGAGCAGGCGTAGACGAGCAGCACGGCGCCGGATGCGGTGTAAATGATCACCCTGCCGCGGATCGCTTGGCCAATTGCCTTCTCTATCACCGCTATCAGAAAGAGCAGTCGGAACAGGCGTAGCGGGCGAAAAAGTGGAAGCGCAACCACAGCCAAATCCAACAGATGGCGGACGAACCATCGTCGGCGGTCGCTGGCGAGGCAAAGCCGTGCGACATAGTCCAGGACGAAGATTCCCCACGCGACGGACATCACGAAGTTAGTTGCGGTCGACCAACTCCCGTGCGGCCGAACTATGACCTGCACTGTGAAGCCGACTAGGAAGGTGACGGCGGCAGCGGCCATCGGCCACTCGGCACGCCTCTCAAACCGTCTCAGCCTCCCCGATGGGTCCATCGGCGTGGGGACGTTGTCTATCTCGTGGTTGTTCACAACCGGGGTCCTTCGCGCGCTGGCTAACTGCGCGAAAGGTCGTGGCTTGATCGGCATACCGGGTCCTCTGAACGGCGATTCTGTGGCATCTCCTGCAAGTTTCCGCCACCAGGATGCTGCTACAAGAGGATCTCACGCCATTCGGGGCGCCCACGGCCACACGCACTGGCGCTGCAGTTTGCACGCGGGTGCGCTTGACTATTCTCGATCATCCGACATTGACGTCGCCCAACTCACCCACCCGGGAGCAAGCGTGAGCATGGCATACCTGGCTCAACCCGAGCAGCAGCAGCAACTCGAATGGCTCGACGGCGGCACACTGGCGATCTTGCTAGACGGCAAGGCCACAGATGGTCAGTTGATGGTCGGACGCTTCGACGTCAGCGAAGGCGAAGCACCCCCGTATCACAAACACACGCGGGAGGATGAGGTCTTCATGCTGATCAAAGGGACCGCGTTGGTCTGGTACGACGACCAGGAGATGGAGCTATCGGAGGGCGGTATCGTCTTCTTGCCCAAGGACATTCCGCACGCATACCGGATCACGTCCAAGAAAGCGGATCTGCTCATGATCAACACCCCCGCAGGAATCGAAGGGATGTTCCGCTACTCCGGTCGTGACAGAGCAACGCCGCGCCCAGAGGGCTTCGAAATTTCACCCGCTCGTATGGCCGAGGGAGCCGACAAGTTCGGACAGGTCATTCTGGGGCCGCCGCGCTGAGCGCGCACGCATCACCCGCGCCCCGACCGCATTGTCAGGAAACCAAGCGCGCGACAGCTGGACGATCGTCGCGCCACGGTCACAGGTCGATCACTATGTCCTCGGCCGGTTGTGAACAACAGATCAGGATGTTTCCTTCGGCGGGTCGTTCTAGAGGTTCGGGGTCATACCGGACGGTCCCGGACAGCAGTGCGGTCTCGCAGTTGTGACATACCCCTGTGCGGCAGGACCAGCGGGTTGGCACGTCGCACGCTTCGGCAAATTCGAGCAGGCTGACGTTCGGAGGACCCCATGGTGCGCAGATGCCGCTGCGCGCGAATTGAATGGCGGGACCTGAACCGGGCGGTCCAGCGGGCTGGTGCGGAGGGATTGAGGTCGCCGCGATCCCGGGCGTGAGTGCGGCTGCGGCCCCGAAGAGTTCAGTGTGGACGCGGGCGGCATCCATTCCGTAGGCGACGAGGCCGGCGCTGAGTTCAGCCATGAATCCCGCAGGCCCGCAGAGGAAGGCGTCCCCGTCGCGTGGCAAGCCGAGTTTACGGAGCGATTCGACCGAGAGGCGGCCGGGCTCGGTGAAGTCGATGCCCTGACGGTCAGTCGGAGTTGGGCGGCTGTAGAAGATGTGGGACTGACTGTGGGGCAACTGGTTCAGCAGGGTGCGACTCTCTGCGCTGAAGGGATGTTCGGAGCCGTCGCGGGCGCCGTGCAGCCACCAGACCTGGCGAGCCGAGCCTGCCCTGACGAGCGCGTGCAGCATGGACAGCACGGGGGTGGCCCCGATTCCGGCGGACAGCAGAATCGCGGGCTCGTCTCCGTCGGACAGGAAGAAGGTGCCGCGTGGTGCGGCGACGTCGAGAAGATCGCCGGGCCTGACGTGGCTGTGGATTTGTCCGCTGGCTTCGCCGCCAGGTTCGTGTTTGACGCTGATCCGGTAGTCATCGGAGCCGGGCCGGTTAGACAGCGAGTAGTTGCGGGTGACCGGGGCACCGCTCATATCGGAAAAGATGCGCAGTGTGATCGATTGGCCAGGAAGCCATTCCGGTAGAGCAGTACCATCGGGGTCGGCCAGTGACACTGAGCGCACGTTTCGGGTTTCGTCGTGAACCGCAGTCACCTGGAGTGCGCGAAACCCCGTCCACGCCGGCGGCGGGCTGCTCGCAGCCGCCGTCAAACCGACGTTGCCTGAACCTGGTTTTGCAACAGGTTGTTCCGCCAGACTCTGCAAGGAGGCTTTCCAGCCCGGGCTGAGCGCTGGGACGCGGAGTGCACGTTGCAGAGCGTCTCGGGGATGCCCCGGCAGATAGAGCAGTGCGTCGATCTCCGCGACCGTGATCCGCTCAGGTCCGGCGGCGATCTTGACGATCGCCTGACCTGCCTCGACTTCGCCTTCGGTAATCACCCGGCAATAGAAACCGGGTCGTCGGTGAGATACCAGCAACGCAGCCATCCTGGGCTCGCCGATGCGCATGCCCGCGCGGTAACACGTAACACGGGGTTGGGTCACCTCGAAGACCGCTTGCCCGATCCGGTATCGGTCCCCGATGCATACCTCATCGTCGGGCAGCCCCTCGACGGTCAGATTCTCACCGAGAAGTCCTGGCCCCAGGTCGCCGCGATGAAATTCCTTGGCCCAGTGACGGTATGAATCGAGTTGATACACGAGGACGGCGCGGTTCTCCCCACCGTGGCCCGCGAGGTCTCCTTGTCCGTCCCCGTCGATATTGAGCCGCCGCACCATCCGGCGACCGGTAACGGGCGTCTTCCATGCCCCGGTGTACACGGTGCGGTTTTTCCAGGCGATGTCTTTGGGTAGGCCGACATTCACGGACATCAGCTTCGCCACTGCGCGCTCCTGTCCGTTTGGGTCGGCCGGTACCTGATTATGGCTCAGCCACGGCCACGTGTCGCTAAAATCTGAACGGTTCACGGGGCCGGGGAATCTGGCGTTCTACCCGACATCTACCCTGGTGCGGCGGTCGTTAGATGCGGCTGCGGCTAGTGCCGATGGGCCGTCTCGGCCGGCCCGAGGAGATCGCCTCTGCCGTCGTCTTCCTCGCCTCCGGCCAGGGCAGCTATACGACTTATCGGGACGTGGCAGGCGGCTGCGCCAATCACACGCCAATCACAAAAAGGTCGACCCCCGCCGATAACGGCGGGGGTCGAACCATTTAGCTCGCGTCGAACCGGTCAGGCCGAGCGGCGGATACCACGCCCGCGTCCGATGTCACCCTTCAGGAGCAGGTCGCGCTCGGATTCCGAGAGGCCGCCCCAAACGCCATACGGCTCACCGACGCCCAGCGCATGTGAACGGCATTGCTCGATCACCGGGCATTGCCGGCACATCTCTTTGGCGCGCTGCTCACGCTGCATGCGCGCCCGGCCCCGCTCCCCGTCAGGATGGAAGAACATCGACGAGTCGACGCCGCGGCACAGGCCTTGCAGTTGCCAATTCCAGATGTCGGCGTTTGGCCCAGGTAGTTGCTCCGGCTGTGGCATTGCTTGTTCCCTCTCTGCAAGGCACGCCCATGTGAGATAAGTTTCGCGAAGCGAGTGTGCGAGTGATTTGAAGTGGCGTCGTCGATGACTACCCGTCGACAATAGACGTTAGGGCGAACGCCGAATTTCCGTCAATAGCCGACTACTTCAACCAAATATCTAAGCGTTGCAAGAGAATTTACGCCGCGTTCATCTGCGGCGTGTTTATGGAACGAGAACCGTGCCAGCAGGTTTCGATGGATGTCAAAGTTTCCCAGTTCAGGGCACTATCACGGGGGACGAGTGATTGGCACACACGTCGTGTTGATTAATATCTCGGTAACACGCCCAGCACAAACTGTTTACTAATGACGGCAATATCACATTGATTGAAATACATCACACTGCAACGATCGAGGCGACACTTGCCCGTGCCGCCTTCGGAGGCGAGCCGGATAGCTGGCCGCTGCCCAGCGCGACCACGCCACAGCAGTTGTGGCTGCGGGCCGTCGCATCCGGCGGGCAAGGGCGCTACGGCAGTGCTTACCGCGACTTGGCGGTGCTGCGTAGCAACGTCTCGGCCGGTCGGTTGGTATCCCTCGCCCACAGCACGCAGGGATCTTTCCTGCGCCAGCTCGGTTGGCACGCCCTGGCGCGGGGCTGGGACGGTCGTGCCCTGGCGCTCGCCGGCGCCGATCCGGAGGCGCGTGGCGACGCGCTGATCGGGCTGGCCGCCGACGCGCTCGGCATCGGCCGCTTTGCCGCGGCGGCGGCGTTGCTCACGCGCGCGGACCAGGACTTGACGCCTGTGTCGGTGCCGGACCGGCTCGCGGTGCGCCGGCGGTGGGTGGGAGCCGAGCTGGCGATGGCGTGTGGCGAAGGGCAAATCGCGGTTCGCCACGCAGAGGAAGCAGTCGAGCAGGCCCAGGCCATGACCATCAACCACACGGGGTCGGCGCGACACCGGGTCAAAAGCGATGTGGTGCTGGCCGCCGCCCTGTGCAGTGCCGGCCGCACCGAGCGCGCGCGTGCCGTCGCCGACGCGGCGCTGGACGACACCGGCCGATTGGGACTGATTCCGCTTCGGTGGGCACTGGCTTGCTTGCTGATTGATATCGGGAGCGTCACGTTTGAGGCACAGGAGATGCGCGAAATTCGGGATATCTGCGCAGGCCAGGTGCGGCGCGCCGGTGGAACCTGGCGTTGCGCGTGAAACGGCCTTTGGGCCGTTATTGTCAGTGCGTTAGTTAGCCCTTGATGTGTCCGGTTTGTAACGTTGGAGATACCGCCGTCGATGACAATTCAAGGAGATCGTCTCGACGCTGTGGTTGCAGACGCCGCGGCGGGAGACACGAACGCCTTGCGGGAGGTGCTCGAGACCATCCGTCCGATTGTCGTGCGTTATTGCCGAGCGCGAGTTGGGATAGTCGATCGGGGCGGTCTGTCGGCCGACGACGTCGCTCAGGAGGTGTGCTTGGCCACCATAACGGCGCTACCGCGCTATCGGGATCGCGGACGCCCGTTCCTGGCGTTCCTGTACGGCATCGCGGCCCACAAGGTCGCTGACGCTCATCGGGCCGCCGGCCGCGACCTTGCCTACCCAGCTGAATCCCTTCCCGAACGCTGGTCGGCCGACGCCGGCCCGGAGCAGCGGGCGATCGAAGCCGATTCGACCAGCCGGATGAGTGAATTGCTCGAGATCTTGCCCGCTAAGCAACGCGAGATCCTGATCCTCCGCGTTGTCGTCGGCCTCAGCGCCGAGGAGACTGCTGCCGCGGTCGGCAGCACCACGGGAGCGGTCCGGGTGGCCCAGCACCGTGCACTGTCACGGCTGAAGTCGGAGATCATCGCGGCAGGTGACTGTGCCTGAATTCGGTTACGCACGCTCAGACCAGCCGTCATTGGACGAGCTGGCCCGCACCGATCTGCTCCTCGACGCGCTTGCCGAGCGTGAGCCGCCTGATGCCGACGACCCCGAGGACAACGCGCTGGCGGCGTTGATGGCGGAGTGGCGCGACGACTTGAGGTGGCCGCCTGCCAGCGCACTGGTTTCGCCCGAAGAGGCGATCGAGGCGCTGCAGACAGGATTAGAGGACGTTAGACGGGATGGAAGTGGTGGACGCGGTCGTCGTGGCCTGGCGGCCATCGGATCGGTGGCCGCGACGCTGTTGGTGCTGAGTGGGTTCGGTGCCGTGGTGGTTGAGGCCCGTCGCGGTGATGCCTTGTACGGTCTGCACGCAATGTTCTTCGACCAACCGCGGGTCAGTGACAATTCGATCGAGTTGTCCGCCAAAGCCGATCTGGCGAAGGTGCAGCAAATGATCGACCAAGGCGAATGGGACCAGGCCCATAGTCGGCTGGCCGAGGTCAGCAGCACCGTGCAGTCCATCAACGACGGGGCGGGCAAGCACGACTTGCAAGACGAGGTGAATCTGTTGAACACGAGGGTTCAGTCGCGGAATCCGAATGCGACGCTGCCGCCCGCCGCGCCCCCCAGTGCGGGGCCGCCTCCGAAGAGCGGCAAGCCGCCGAAGGCTCCGGCCGGTTCGACTACTCCGCCACCGGTCTCGCCCAGCCCGAACGGTAAGGCGCCGGCGGCGGTTACTACGACCCCTCCAGTGCCCGGCCAGTCCGTGAGCCCATCACCGTCGGCAAGCCCGTCAACGACTACTCCGTCTTCGGGTCGGCACCGGCACCACTCGCAGTCATCGAATGCGCCCAGCACGACGCCCTAACCGGGCAATCAGAGCTCGAGAAAAAGAGGCGCGCTCAGTGGCGCCGGTGGAATCCGTCGGCGTCTGACGTCGCTTCGTTGAGCGAGGCGTCGGCGTATCCCCGGCAGTAATCCCAGGTGACGTATGCGTCGGGTTCGGGGTCGTAGGCAGGTTCGTGCGGGCGGACGGTGCCGTCTATGAGCAGTTGCAGCAGGTTCGCACGCAGCATGTCCCAGTCGTGATAGTGGTCTTGCTGACACTCGTCGCAACAGACCACAAGCCCGCGAATTCCCCTGTGCGCCAACAGCGCTTCGTAAACGGCTAAATCGGCGAGGTCGGCCTCGACCGCCATCCGCTCCTGCTGGTCCAATGGTTGTCCGGGCTCGACAGCCTCCAGCGCCGCCGACGGGTCGCAGGGGTCGTCGGCAAACGGATCGGGTGGCAAACCCGGTGGGAGGTGGTCGCGCACGCCCCTAGCCTACGCAAGCGGGCGGTGATAACGCCAGCACGGAGGTGCCCGCCGTCGCGTGTTGGGCGGAGGCCAGAGGCCATCTTGCGCTTCTTCCCGGCGCGCCCGAACATGGCGAGCCACCGTGCTCAGTCCGATTGCCCGCCTCCTCCTCGCGCCGATTCTCGGCGCGCATCGTCACCGGGCGGTCGCGAGCCGATAGGATGGATTTCTTACTCCGCACGTGTATGGAGGGCCCCACCATGTCCCGCGGCATGTCCCACCTCGAAGACAGCTCCGACCTGGTCGGCAGCCCGTACGTGCATGACGCGTCTCTTACAGGCCTGGCGGACGAGCCGGTTCCGACCGGAGGTGACGACCCGCACAAGGTGGCAATGCTGGGACTGACGTTCGACGACGTCTTGCTGCTGCCGGCGGCTTCCGATGTGGTGCCCGCCACCGCCGACACCTCCAGCCAGCTCACCAGGAAGATCAGGCTCAAAGTGCCGCTGGTCAGCTCGGCGATGGACACCGTCACCGAGTCCCGGATGGCCATCGCGATGGCGCGTGCGGGCGGCATGGGCGTTTTGCACCGCAACCTGCCGGTTGCCGAACAGGCCGGCCAGGTCGAAATGGTGAAGCGGTCCGAGGCCGGCATGGTTACTGATCCGGTCACCTGCCGCCCAGACTTCACCTTGGCGCAGGTCGACGCGCTGTGCGCCCGGTTCCGGATCTCTGGGCTGCCGGTGGTCGACGATTCCGGTGCACTGGTCGGCATCATCACCAACCGCGACATGCGCTTCGAAGTGGACCAGTCCAAGCACGTCGCCGAGGTGATGACCAAAGCCCCGCTGATCACCGCTCAGGAGGGGGTCAGCGCCGACGCTGCGCTGGGCTTATTGCGCCGGAACAAGATCGAAAAACTGCCCATAGTCGACGGCCACGGCCGGCTGACCGGGCTGATCACGGTCAAGGACTTCGCCAAGACCGAACAGCATCCGCTGGCCACCAAGGACAGCGACGGCCGGCTGTTGGTAGGCGCCGCGGTGGGAGTGGGCGGCGATGCCTGGGTCCGGGCGATGATGCTGGTCGACGCCGGGGTTGACGTGCTGATCGTCGACACCGCCCACGCCCACAATCGGCTGGTGCTCGATATGGTCGGCAAGCTCAAAGTCGAAGTCGGCGACCGGGTCGAGGTGATCGGCGGCAACGTCGCCACCCGGTCCGCGGCCGCAGCCCTGGTCGACGCGGGTGCCGACGCGGTCAAGGTCGGGGTGGGGCCGGGGTCGATCTGCACAACCCGGGTTGTGGCCGGCGTGGGGGCGCCTCAGATCACGGCGATTTTGGAGGCCGTCACCGCGTGCCGACGGGCGGGCGTGCCGGTTATCGCCGACGGCGGACTTCAGTACTCCGGCGATATCGCCAAGGCGCTGGCGGCGGGCGCGTCGACCGCCATGCTGGGCTCGTTGCTGGCCGGTACCGCCGAGGCGCCCGGCGAGCTGATCTTCGTCAACGGCAAACAGTTCAAGAGCTATCGCGGTATGGGGTCGCTGGGTGCCATGCAGGGGCGGGGTGGGGGCAAGTCGTACTCCAAGGACCGCTACTTCGCCGACGACACGCTCTCGGAGGACAAGTTGGTACCCGAAGGGATCGAGGGCAGGGTGCCGTTCCGCGGTCCGCTGTCGTCGGTGATCCACCAGCTGACCGGGGGTCTGCGCGCCGCGATGGGTTACACCGGCTCGCCCACCATCGAGGTGCTACAGCAGGCGCAGTTCGTCCGGATCACTGCCGCCGGACTCAAGGAGAGCCATCCGCACGACGTCGCGATGACCGTCGAAGCGCCGAACTACTATGCCCGTTAAAGCCCGTTAGAAGCGAGCCGGGTACCGACATGGTCGAAATCGGGATGGGTCGCGCTGCGCGCCGCACCTACGAACTCAGCGAAGTCAGCATCGTGCCGTCGCGCCGCACCCGTTCGTCACAGGACGTGTCGACGGCGTGGCAGCTGGACGCCTACCGGTTCGAGATCCCGGTGGTGGCACACCCTACTGACGCCTTGGTATCGCCGGAGTTCGCGATCGAGCTCGGCAGGCTCGGGGGCCTGGGCGTGCTCAACGGCGAGGGGCTGATCGGGCGGCATGCCGATGTCGAAGCCAAGATCGCTCAGCTTGTCGAGGCCGCCGAAAAGGAGCCCGAACCTTCCGCGGCAATCCGGTTGCTCCAGGAGCTGCATGCGGCACCGCTGAACCCAGAGCTGCTGGGCACCGCGGTTGCGCGCATCCGCGAGGCCGGCGTGACCACCGCCGTGCGACTCAGCCCGCAAAATGCTCGGGCGCTGACGCCGGTACTGCTGCAGGCAGGTATCGACCTGCTCGTCATCCAGGGCACGATCGTGTCGGCGGAACGGGTGGCAAGTGATGGCGAGCCGCTGAACCTGAAGACCTTCATCTCCGAACTCGACATCCCGGTGGTTGCCGGCGGCGTGCTGGACCACCGCACGGCGCTGCATCTGATGCGCACCGGCGCCGCCGGGGTCATTGTCGGCTACGGCTCCACCATGGGGGTGACCACCAGCGACGAGGTGCTGGGCATCCGCGTGCCGATGGCCACCGCGATCGCCGACGCCGCGGCCGCGCGGCGCGAATATCTCGACGAGACCGGCGGCCGTTATGTGCATGTGCTGGCCGACGGTGACATCCACACGTCCGGCGAGCTGGCCAAGGCTATTGCCTGCGGGGCCGACGCGGTGGTGCTGGGCACGCCGCTGGCTGAAGCCGCCGAGGCGCTGGGCCACGGCTGGTTCTGGCCGGCCGCGGCAGCGCACCCGTCGTTGCCTCGTGGGGCATTGCTGCAGATCGCCGTCGGCGAACGCCCGGCGCTGGAGCGGGTTCTCAACGGGCCGTCCGACGATCCGTTCGGCGCCATCAACCTGATGGGTGGCTTGCGCCGATCGATGGCCAAGTCCGGGTATTGCGACCTCAAGGAATTCCAGAAGGTCGGCCTGACCGTGGGAAGCTGACGCCAGCTGAGGCCAGCTCTCCCCGCGAGACGCAGAATCGCACTCCTGCCGCGCAATTTATGGGATTCTGTGTCTGCTCGTCGTAGGCTGGGCCGATGCAGCCGGATTACGACGTCCTCATCATCGGTTCGGGTTTCGGGGGCAGTGTCAGCGCGCTGAGGCTGACCGAAAAGGGTTATCGCGTAGGCGTTTTGGAGGCCGGCCAGCGCTTTGCCGACGAGGACTTCGCCAAGACGTCCTGGGACCTGCGCAAGTTCCTCTGGGCCCCGAGGCTGGGTTGCTACGGTATCCAGCGCATCCATTTGCTGCGCAACGTGATGATCCTGGCAGGCGCCGGAGTGGGCGGCGGCTCGCTGAACTACGCCAACACGTTGTACGTGCCGCCGGAGCCGTTCTTCAAAGACCAGCAGTGGTCGCACATCACCGACTGGCGGTCCGAGCTGACGCCGCACTACGAGCAGGCCCAGCGGATGCTGGGTGTGGTGAAAAACCCGACCTTCACCGACGCCGACCGCATCGTCAAAGAGGTCGCCGACGAGATGGGGTGCGGCGACACCTGGGTGCCGACCCCTGTCGGGGTGTTCTTCGGCCCGGACGGCACCCAGACGCCGGGCAAGACGGTGCCCGACCCCTTCTTCGGTGGCGCCGGACCGGAGCGCACCGGGTGCCTGGAATGCGGCTCCTGCATGACGGGCTGTCGCTTCGGTGCCAAGAACACGTTGCTGAAGAACTACCTCGGGCTCGCTGAATCGGCAGGCGCACAAGTGATTCCGATGACAACAGTGAAGGGCTTCGGGCAGCGGCCCGACGGACTGTGGGAGATCAGCACCGTTCGCACCGGCAACGGGCTGCGCCGGAACAAACGGACATTCACCGCCGAGCACCTGATCCTGGCGGCGGGCACCTGGGGCACCCAGCAGTTGCTGTTCAACATGCGTGACAAGGGCAGGTTGCCTCGCCTGTCGGATCGGCTGGGCGTGTTGACCCGGACCAACTCCGAATCGATCGTCGGCGCCGCGACGATGAACGTCTCGCCCGACCTGGACCTGACTCGCGGGGTGGCGATCACATCATCGATTCACCCGACGCCCGACACCCACATCGAACCCGTCCGCTATGGCAAAGGCTCCAACGCGATGGGTCTGCTGCAGACCCTGATGACCGACGGGCCGGGCCCCGGCGGCACCGACGTGCCGCGGTGGAAACAGTTGCTGCAGCAAGCCCGCGAAGATCCGCGCGGCATCCTTCGGATGATCAACGTCAGCGGGTGGAGCGAACGCACGGTGATCGCGCTGGTGATGCAGCACCTGGACAACTCGATCACCACGTTCACCAAACTCGGGAAGTTCGGCCCGTTTAGTTGGCGCTGGTTTTCCAGCAAGCAGGGGCACGGCGAGCCGAACCCGACGTGGATCCCGGCCGGCAACCAGTTCACCCGCCGCATGGCGGAAAAGATCGGCGGCGTGGCCGGCGGTACCTGGGGCGAGCTGTTCAACATTCCGCTGACGGCGCACTTCCTCGGCGGCGCGGCGATCGGTGACAGCCCAGAGCGCGGCGTCGTCGATCCATATCACCGGGTCTACGGCTACCCGACGATGTTTGTCGTTGACGGGGCAGCGATCTCGGCGAACCTCGGCGTTAACCCCGCGTTGTCTATCGCCGCCCAAGCCGAGCGCGCTGCCGCGCTGTGGCCGAATAAAGGTGAGCACGATCAGCGGCCCCTACCAGGAGACGCCTACCGCCGGATGGCCCCGATCCCGCCGCAGCGGCCGGTGGTGCCGGCCAGTGCGCCGGGCGCGCTGCGCTGGTTGCCCATCCACCCAGTCAGCACTGCCGGCTGACCGCCGGCATACGCTCAGCTCGCGACCGCTTCCAGCGGCGCGCCGCTGACCACCCGGCTGCGTTCCCCGCGCACGTTGACGGGCACGTCGCCCTGCAACGTCACCCGGTGCAGTAGGCGCGGCTGGTTGTCGTAGTCGTCGATCGCTCGGTGCTGGGTCGCGCGGTTGTCCCAGATGGCTACGTCACCGGCAGCCCACTTCCAGCGAATCGTGTTCTCGGGCTGAGTGATTCGCCGCTGCAGCAATTCGAACAGCGTGTCGGACTCGTGGCTGTCCAGCCCGACGAAGCTGCGCACGAAGTCTCCGAGCACCAGGGTGCGTTCGCCGCTCTCCGGGTGCACCCGCACCACTGGGTGTTCGGTGCGGAAATCGGCCTTTTCGAATGCCTGCCGGAACGCCCGTTGGGCGCCGGTCATCGCTGCGTAGGCCTCGTCGGTGATGTAGTCGTAGCGGTTGGTGTGCAGCGCCCATAGGTTGTCGACCAGGTGTTTGAGCGGTTCGGGCAGCTCGTCGTAGGCCGCCGCGGTCGAGGCCCACAGCGTTGACCCGCCATAGCTGGGCAAGGTGATCGCACGCAGGATCGAGGCCTTCGGGTAGTTGGCCGCGAACGTGACGTCGGTGTGCCAGCGGTCGGCCTTGCCGTATTCGGAGTTGATCGGGGTGATGATCGGCGCGTTGTTGGCGGCCAAGAACGAAGCGGCAGGATGCCCGACCGGCGTGCCCAGCAGCCCGCCGAATGCGAGCTGCTCGGCGTCGTCGAGGTGGTCCTGGCCGCGGAAGAAGATGACCTTGTGGGCCACCAGTGCCTCGCGGATTGCCTCGACGGTGGCCGGGTCCAGGTCGCCTCCGAGGAGTACTCCGTCGACTTGGGCGCCGATCCGGCTGGTCAGCTTGGTGACGGTTACCGGGTGTGTCATTTCGTTCAGTCCTTATGGGATCAACCGTGTGTAGTCAATTGACTACATCAGCTAGTGTATACAGATGACTACAGAGTCGGCAAGTGCTGTGCGCCGCAAGATTCCCACCGGGCGCGCAGAGGTAGCAGAGGCCGTCTTGGAGGCCGCCACCGATCTGTTCGCCGAGCGTGGTCCGGCCGCGACGTCGATCCGCGACATCGCCGCCCGATCGAAGGTCAACCACGGACTGGTGTTTCGCCACTTTGGAACCAAGGATCAGCTGGTCGGCGCCGTGCTCGACCACCTGAGCACGACGACGACAGCCTCGCTGCAGGCCGACGCGTCGGCCGCGGAGGCCGAACACGCGATGGACCGGCACATGCGGGTGATGGCCCGCACGTTGCTCGATGGCTACCCGGTGGGGAAGTTGCAGACGCAGTTTCCGGGCGCCTCGCAATTGTTCGACGAGATCCGCCCGGACCACGACAACGACCGCAGCGCGCGTCTGGCGGTAGCCAATGCCTTTGCGCTGCAGCTGGGCTGGCGGCTGTTCGCGCCTTTCGTCCGTTCGGCCGCCGGTCTCGACGAACTATCGGACGCCGAACTGCGGCAGGCGGTGGCCACCGAGGTAGCCCGGATAGTCGCCGAGCCGCACTGACGCGCTCAGCTGTCTTTGCGCGCCAGACTCCGGCGGTGCATGGGCTCGCGGCCCGGTGGTTGAGGCGGCGGCGGCAACAGCGACTTCCGGGGGCGCACCGCAACGGTTGTCGGTGAATCCGTCTTCAGCGTGAGCTCTTCGTCAGCGTGCCGGATGGTCAGTTCGGTACCGGTCCCGTCGCTCAGCGTGTAAGTGACGTCGGAGTGGTTGGCGTCGACGATGAGCCGGAAATCTCGCCACCGAATCCGGAACCGTAGCCGCGTAATGCCCTCGGGGAGCGCCGGGTCGACGTCCAGGATTCCTTCGTCGTCGCGGAGCCCGCCGAAGCCCCCGACTATCGCCGTCCAGGCCCCGGCAAGCGAGGCCATGTGCAACCCGTCGCGGGTGTTGGCGTGCAGGTCGCGCAGGTCGATCAGGGCGGCCTCGTAGGCATAGTCGTGGGCCAGCTCGAGATGCCCGACCTCGGCGCACATCACCGCCTGCGTGCAGGCCGACAGCGACGAGTCGCGCACCATGCGCCGCTCGTAGTAGTCGACGTTGCGGGCCTTCTGTTCCGGCGTGAACGCGTGGCTCTGCCACTGCATCGCCAGCACCAGGTCGGCCTGCTTGATCACCTGAGCGGGGTAGAGCCGCACGTAGGCCTCATGCAACAGCAACGGGTATTTGTTGTCGTTTTCGAAATCCCACTCCGCGAACTTGGTGAATCCTTCGCATTGCTGGTGGACGCCCAGTTCCTCGTCGTAGGGGATGCTGACGGCGTCGGCGGCGTCGCGCCAGGAGGCCGCTTCTTCGGAGGTGACACCCATTCCCGCCGCCGTCTCGGGGTGGCGGTTGCAGGCATCGGCGGCGACGACCAGATTGTTTGCGGCCATCAGATTCGTGAACACGTTGTCACGGACGATCGCCGTGTACTCGTCGGGACCGGTGATCCCGTCGATGTGCCAGACGCCGTGCCGGTCGTGGTGCCCGATCGACATCCACAGCCGGGCGGTCTCGACCAGTACCGTGACACCACACTCCTCTTCCAGGGTGTGGTCGCCGGTGACTTGGCGGTAGCGCTCGAAGGCCATCGCTATGTCGGCGTTGATGTGAAAGGCCGCGGTGCCCGCCGGCCAGTACGCCGAGCACTCCTGCCCGCGGATGGTGCGCCAGGGGAAACTGGCGCCTTTGAGGCCCAGTTCGGCCGCCCGTTCCCGGGCCATGTCCAGTGTCGACGCCCGCCACCGCAGTGAGTCGGCGACCGCGTGCGGCAACGTGTAGGTGAGCACCGGCAGCACGTAACCCTCGGTGTCCCAGAATGCGTGGCCGTCGTAGCCGGTTCCGGTGAGCCCCTTGCTGGGGATCGCGCGACGCTCGGCGCGGGCGCTGGCCTGCAAGAGGTGAAAGAGTCCGAACCGCACCGCTTGCTGAGATTCTCCGTCGCCTTCGACCTCGACGTCGGCGTTGTCCCAGAAGTCGTCGAGGTACTCCTTTTGCGAGTCCACCAGCCCCTGCCACCCGCTGTAGCGGGCGTTGTGCAGCGCCGCGGCGGCCTGATCGCGCAGGGCCGGACGGGAGCGCTTGCTGGACCAGCCGTAGGCCAGGTATTTGACGATGCGCAGCTTCTGGCCGGGACGCAGCCCGCAGATCACCGTGGTGCGGGCCAGGTCGGGGCGCGCGTCGGTGGTGACCTCGAATCGCCC
>PLSK01000019.1:0-7080 GCA_003165155.1 Mycobacterium sp.
CGGTCGAGGTGCTCTACACCGAATATTCCAAGTCGAAGGGGCAACCCCTACTCAACGGCGTCAACATCATTTTCGACGGTTTCCTGCGAGGGAGGCATTCACGGTGAACTGGATCCAGGTGTTGCTGATCGGGTCGATCGTCGCGCTGCTGGTCTATCTGCTGCGGTCCCGCAGAAGTGCGCGTTCCCGGGCCTGGGTCAAGGTCGGATACATCCTGTTCGTGCTGGGGGGTGTCTACGCCGTGCTGCGGCCCGACGACACCACCGTGGTGGCGCACTGGTTCGGGATAGGCCGCGGCACCGACCTGATGCTGTACGCGCTGATCATCGCGTTCAGTTTCACCACACTGAGCACATACATGCGGTTCAAGGACCTGGAGTTGCGCTATGCGCGCCTTGCCCGCGCCGTCGCGCTCGAGGGTGCGCAGACGCCCGAGTAGCGCCCGAATAACGCTAACCCGTGGGCGCGTGCCGGAAGTAGTCCACGGTCCTGCGGATCCCGTCGTCCAGTTGAACCCGCGGTCGCCAGCCCAAAACCCTTTCGGCTAAACCGATATCGAGGCAGGACCGCTTCAGGTCACCCAGCCGCTCCGGGTGAAACTCCGGGTCGTCGGGGCCGCCGACGGCCGCCGCCACCGCTGAATGCAGTTGCCGATCCGAGGTTTCTATCCCCGTGCCGACGTTGAAACGCTGCCCGCCGCCCACCTCTCCGGAGGCTTTGACGAACGCGTCCACCACGTCGTCGACGAACACGTAGTCGCGGGTTTTGCTGCCGTCGGCGAACACCTTGGTTGGCTTACCCACCAGCAGCGCCTGGGCGAAGATCGCCACCACGCCGGCCTCACCGTGCGGATCCTGGCGGGGGCCGTAGACGTTGGCCGGTGCGATGTGGGAGCAGTCCAGCCCATACAGATGCCGGAACGTGTTGAGGTAGACCTCCCCCGCCACCTTCCCTGCGGCATAGGGCGAGGCCGGGTCGGTAGGCGTTGTCTCGCTGGTCGGGTACTTGGGCGGCGTGCCGTAAATCGATCCCCCCGACGAGGTGTGCACGATTTTGCGGACCCCGGTACTGCGCGCGGCTTCGGCCAGCCGGATAGTGCCGATCACATTGACCGAGGCGTCGAATTGCGGGTCGGCCACCGAACGGCGGACATCGATCTGCGCGGCCAGATGAAACACCACCTCGGGCCGGTGCTCGTCGAGGATGGCATTCAGATCCGCGGTCACGATGTCGGCCTCGACGAAGACGTGTGCGGGGTTGTCGGCCAGATGCTCGAGGTTGGTCGCCCGGCCGGTGGCGAAGTTGTCCAGTCCCACGACGGTGTGGCCGTCGCTCAGCAGACGGTCGACTAGCGTCGACCCGATGAATCCGGCTGCCCCGGTGACCAGTGCGCGCACGGGCCCACCCTACCGGGGGGCCCCCGTAGTTCGGGATGTCGCTGTGGCGGCGGCGCTGCTGATCGTCGTGCAGCTGGCGGTGCGCGCGTTGCTGGCGTTCGGCGGCTATTTCTACTGGGACGACCTGATTCTCATCGGGAAAGCCGGCACCCACGGCCTGTTGTCGCCGTCGTATCTGTTCGACGACCACGACGGCCATGTGATGCCGGCCGCCTTCCTCGTTGCCGGGGTGATCATTCGGCTGGCGCCGTTGGACTGGACCGGCCCTGCGGTCAGCCTGGTGCTGCTGCAGCTGCTGGCTTCGCTGGCCCTGTTGCGCGCGCTGTACGTCATCCTGGGGTGGCGCCAGGTACTGCTGATCCCGCTGACGTTCGCGCTGTTCACGCCGCTGGCGGTGCCGGGGTTCGCGTGGTGGGCGGCGGCGCTTAACTCGCTGCCGATGCTGGCTGCGCTGGCCTGGGTGTGCGCCGACGCCGTGCTGTTGGTGCGCACCGGCCGTCGGCGGTACGCGGTGACCGGCGTGCTGGTGTATTTCGGCGGGCTGCTGTTCTTCGAGAAAGCTGCGGTGATCCCGTTCGTCGCATTCGCGCTGGCCGCGCTGGTGCGGCACGTCGACGGCGATCGGGCCGCGGTGCGGACGGTGTGGCGGGCGGGCATTCGGCTGTGGATCGCGACGCTAACTCTGACCATAGGCTGGGTAGGGCTCTATCTGGCGGTGGTCGATCAACAGCGATGGAGTTCTGACCTGTCGATGACGGCGGACCTGTTGTCTCGGTCGATCACCCACGGCATCGTGCCGGGTCTGGCCGGCGGTCCGTGGCACTGGGATCGCTGGGCTCCTGCCTCACCGTGGGCCACTCCAGGGCCGCTGGTGATGGTGCTGGGCTGGCTGGTGCTGATCGGGGCGCTGGTGTTGTCGCTGATCCGCAAGCAACGCATTGGTCCGGTGTGGCTGACCGCGGTCGCGTACACGGTCGCCTGCCAGGTGCCGATCTATCTGATGCGGTCTTCGAAACTGACCGCCCTGGTACTCGCCCAAACCCTGAGGTACCTGCCGGATCTCGTTGTCGTCTTGGCGCTGCTGGCCGCCGTCGCGTTGAGCGCGCCCAACCGAATCGGTGCGCATTGGCTGGACGCCTCGGTGAAACGCACGGTGCTGGCGACAGGTTTGGCGGTGTTGTTCCTGGCCAGCAGCCTGTACTCGACGGCGACATTTCTGACCAGCTGGCGGGAGAATCCCGCCGAGCCATATTTAAAGAATGCCCGCGCCGGTTTGGCAGCGGCGCACTCGGCGTCGAATGTGCCGCTGCTGGATCAGGAGGTCGATCCGCTAGTGCTGCAACGGGTTGCCGCGCCGGAGAATCTGGCCAGCCACGTGTTCGCCCTGCTCCGGGACAGACCGGAATTCGCCTCGGCGACAACGCAATTACGCATGCTGGACAGCTCGGGCCGACTGATCGACGCACGCGTGACCTGGGTGCGGACCATCGTGCCGGGTCCCACGCCGCAGTGCGGTTACTTCACTCAGCCGGACCGGCCGGCGCACCTTCTCCTGGACGGTCCGCTGCTGCCCGCCGACTGGACCGTCGAACTCAACTACCTGGCCAACAGCGACGGCTCGATGACGCTGTCACTGACGCAAGGACCCGACGTCAAGGTTCCGCTGCATCCGGGACTCAACCGGGTGTTCGCCCGACTGCCCGGCGCCGGAGACGCGATCACGGTGCGCGCCGACACCGCGGCGCTGTCGCTGTGCATCGCGTCGGGGCCGGTGGGTTTCCTTGGAGCCGCCTAGGAGAGTCGAACTCCTGACCTATTCATTACGAGTGAATTGCTCTACCGACTGAGCTAAGGCGGCGGTGCTCCGGCACCGTCGCGCCGGGAGCGGCACGAGTCTACGACAGGCGGGCGGGCTCACCCAAGTTGCTGGCCGATCGTGGCGACCATGGCATCGACGGCGAATTTGGGTTTGACGTTCATCGCCAGCGCCTCGCGGCACTCCAGCACCGCCTCGATGCAGCGCAGCAGCCGGTCCGGCGGGGCATGGGCGGCCAGTGACGCGACTCCGTCGGCCATGTCCGGATGGTTGGCCCGCACCCCTCCTGGCCGGGCCGAATGAACGAGCGCGTCGCGGAAATAGGTCGCGATGTCGATCAGCGCCCGGTCCAGCGCGTCGCGCGAAGCCCGGGTCTGACGAGACTTCTGCCGCCGTTCGAGATCCTTGATCGCGCCGGTGGCACCGCGCATCGACCCCGCTGTGCCCTTGCCCGTGCCGCCCGCCCCGAGAGCGGTCCGCAGCTCTTCTGTTTCGGCCTCGGCACGATCCGCGGTCAACGCGACGGCCTCGGTTTCGGCCGCGGCCACCAACTCCTCGACAGCAGCGTAGGCCCGCGACGGGGTGGCGGCATCGCGCACCAGCCCGAGGGCCTGCTCCCGTCGTTGCCGCGCTTCTGGGTCGGTGGCCAGCCGGCGCGCCCGCCCCACATGACCACCGCTGACCGACGCCGCCCAGCTGGCCGTCTCGGCGGCCAGGCCGTCGCTGTCGACCAACACCTGCGCGATCGCCTCGGTCGACGGCGTCACCAGCGCGACATGGCGACACCGGGATCGCAGCGTGACCGCGATGTCTTCTGGATCCACCGACGGCGCGCACAGCAGGAAAACCGTCGACGGCGGCGGTTCCTCGACGACCTTCAGCAGAGCGTTCGCAGCACCTTCGGTCAACCGATCGGCATCCTCGATCAGCACGATCTGACGGTGCCCGGTGGTCGGACGGCGCGACGCAATCTGCACGATGGCGCGCATCTCGTCCACGCCGATGGACAGGCCCTCGGGAATTACCCGCCGCACGTCCGCGTGGGTGCCCGCCATGGTCGTCGTGCACGCGCGGCAGCTCCCACAGCCTGGGCCGCCATCCTCAGAGGCAGAAGTGCACTGCAGCGCTGCCGCGAAGGACAGCGCCGCGACCGAGCGCCCCGAACCCGGCGGCCCGGTGATGAGCCAGGCATGTGTCATAGTCCCGCTGTTCGGAACGTTGTGAGCCGAATCACCGCGGGCGGCGTTGGCCGCGCCGAGCAGTTCGGTTTCCACCGCCTGCTGGCCTACCAGCCGCGTAAACACCCCGGACATCATCGGCAACTGTAGTGAACTCCCCCGACAGACCCCAGACAAGCCTCAGTCAGATACCTCCCGGCCACCATATCGCGACACTCCCGTTACCTTTTGGGATATTTCGCCAGGAAGACGCGACTTGCCGGGACGCTTGTAGGTTTCCGAGACGTCCCCGCCGACCGATACGGTGGGTTGGTGACAACCGCGGCAGCACTGCCCGGGCGAATCAACGCGTTCGTCCGGTGGGTGGTGCGCACCCCATGGCCGCTGTTCGCGCTGAGCATGCTGCAAGCCGACATCATCGGCGCCCTCTTTGTGCTTGGCTTCCTGCGTTACGGCCTGCCACCCCAGGACCGCATTCAACTGCAGGACCTGCCGACGCTCAACTTGGTGATCTGGGCCGGGACGCTGACCGTCGTGTTCGTCGCCGGGGAGGTGGTGAACCTGCGGCTGCTACTGCCGGTATTCCGATGGCAGCGCCGCGACAACCTGCTCGCCGAGGCTGATCCGGCGGCCACCGAACTGGCGCGAAGCCGCGCGCTGCGCATGCCCTTCTACCGCACTTTGTCCAGCATGGTGTCCTGGTGCATCGGCGGCGCGGTGTTCATCGTCGCCAGCTGGTCGGTGGCCAGGAATGCGGCGCCCGTGGTGACGGTGGCCACCGCGCTGGGTGCCACCGCGACGTCGATCATCGGCTACCTACAGTCGGAGCGGGTGCTGCGACCGGTGGCTGTGGCCGCGCTGCGCGGCGGGGTGCCGGAGAACGTCAAGGCGCCGGGTGTCATTTTGCGACAGATGCTGACCTGGATGCTGTCCACCGCCGTGCCGGTGCTGGCGATCGTGCTCGCGGTGGTGGCCGACAAGGCGTCCCTGCTGCACGCCACACCGGAGAAGCTGTTCACACCCATCCTGCTGCTGGCGGCATTGGCTTTGGGCGTCGGGTTCGTCAGCACCCTGTTGGTGGCAATGTCGATCGCCGACCCGCTGCGTCAGCTGCGCTGGGCGCTGTCCGAGGTACAACGCGGCAACTTCAATGCGCATATGCAGATATACGACGCCAGCGAACTGGGCCTGCTGCAGGCCGGCTTCAACGACATGGTGCGCGACTTGTCGGAGCGGCAACGGCTGCGCGACCTGTTCGGTCGCTACGTCGGCGAAGACGTGGCCCGGCGGGCCCTCGAGCGGGGCACCGAGTTGGGCGGTCAGGAGCGCGACGTCGCGGTGCTGTTCGTGGACCTGGTCGGCTCCACCCAGCTGGCGGCGACGCGACCGCCCGCCGAGGTGGTGCATCTGCTCAACGAGTTCTTCCGCGTGGTGGTGGACACCGTCGGCAAGCACGGCGGCTTCGTCAACAAGTTCCAGGGTGACGCCGCGCTGGCGATTTTCGGCGCCCCAATCGAGCACCCGGACCCGTCGGGTGGCGCGTTGTCGGCCGCGCGTGAGCTGCACGACGAGCTGCTGCCGGTGATCGGCTCCGCGGAGTTCGGCATCGGGGTGTCGGCCGGCAGGGCCATCGCCGGCCATATCGGCGCACAAGCCCGCTTCGAGTACACGGTGATCGGCGACCCGGTCAACGAGGCGGCCCGGCTGACCGAGCTGGCCAAGCTCGAGAGTGGCCACGTACTGGCGTCGGCGATCGCGGTCAGCGATGCGCTGGACGCCGAAGCCCTGCGCTGGGATGTCGGCGAGATCGTCAACCTGCGCGGGCGCACCGCACCCACTCAACTTGCTCGCCCGGTGAATCGCGCCGCCAACGCAGGCAAACAGGTCGCTCGCGCGGCCGCCGAAGAAGTCTCCGGCGAGTCGATCGGCCCAGGCTACTAGTCCCGGTTAGGCCCGGTCCGCCCTAACTGCGCTTGGCGGCCTTTTTCGCCGCGGTTTTTTTGGCCGGCGCCTTGCGGGCCGCCGTCTTCTTGGCCGGCCGCTTCACCGGATCCCGGGCCCGCCGGTCGGCAAGCAGCTCGGAAGCGCGCTCATCGCTGATCGACATCACGTCATCGCCCTTACGCAGGCTGGCGTTCGTCTCGCCGTCGGTGACATACGGCCCAAATCGACCGTCCTTGACAACCATTGGCTTCCCGGACGCGGTATCGGTCCCCAGTTCGCGCAGCGGCGGCGCTGAGGCGCTTTGGCGTCCACCACGTTTGGGCTCGGCGTAGATCTTCAGCGCTTCGTCAAGCGTGATCGTGAACATCTGGTCTTCGGTCGTCAGCGATCGAGAATCGGTGCCACGCTTCAAGTATGGGCCATAGCGACCGTTCTGCGCGGTGATCTCTTCACTCGAGGCGGGGTCTACACCGACAACCCGAGGCAGCGACAGCAGCTTCAGCGCGTCGTCGAGGGTGACCGTCTGTAACTCCATGCTGCGCAACAGCGATCCGGTCCGGGGCTTGGGACCCGTGGGCTTCTTGCCCTTCTTGGCGCCCTGGTCAGCCTCCCCGTCGTCATCAGGCTTGGGCAGGACCTCGGTCACATAGGGTCCGTACCGGCCGTCTTTGGCGACAATCTCGTGGCCGGTTTGCGGATCCAATCCCAAGACACGACCTTCTTGGGGTGTGGCGAAGAGTTCTTC
>PLSK01000019.1:7114-8376 GCA_003165155.1 Mycobacterium sp.
CCTTCGAGGTTGACGCCGACAAGTTTCTTGAGGCCACCGGCTCGTGCCACCGAGTCGGCCACGCCGTGGTCGCCGCCGAAGTAGAAGTTGTTGAGCCAGTTGGTGCGTTGCTCCTGACCGGAGGCGATGGCGTCGAGCTCGTCTTCCATCGCCGCGGTGAAGCCATAGTCGACGAGACGGCCGAAATGCTGCTCCAGTAAACCGGTTACGGCGAACGCCACCCAGGACGGCACCAGCGCGCTGCCCTTCTTGTGCACGTAGCCGCGGTCCTGGATGGTCTTGATGATCGACGAGTAGGTCGACGGGCGGCCGATACCCAGCTCCTCGAGGGCCTTGATCAGCGACGCCTCGGTGTAACGGGCCGGCGGGTTGGTGGCGTGGCCGTCCGGGGTGAGCTCGGTTGCGGCCAGCCTTTGACCCTCGGTGAGGTTGGGCAGCCGGCTCTCCGCGTCGTCGGCCTCGCCACCCGCCTGATCGTCAACGGTTTCCACGTAGGCCTTGAGGAAGCCTGGGAAGGTCAGCGTGCGCCCGCTCGCGGAGAACACCACCTGCTGACCGCCTTCTTGGGAAACTCCCGGGTTTTGTAAAGCACCCGCGATCCGCAAGCTCAGCGTGGTGCCGCGGGCGTCGGCCATCTGGGAGGCCACCGTGCGCTGCCAGATCAGCTCGTAGAGCCGGAATTCGTCGCCGTCGAGTTCGCGACGCACCGCGTCCGGGGTAGCGAACGTCTCGCCGGCGGGCCGAATGGCCTCGTGAGCCTCCTGAGCGTTCTTCACCTTGCGGGTGTACTGACGCGGCGATGGGTATACGTACTCCGCGCCGTAGAGCTGGCGGGCCTGAGTGCGCGCGGCGTTGATCGCCGACTCCGACAGCGTCGTCGAGTCGGTACGCATATAAGTGATGTAGCCGTTCTCATACAGCCGCTGGGCGATGCTCATCGTGCGCTCCGACGAGAACCGCAGCTTGCGGCCGGCCTCCTGCTGCAGCGTGGACGTCATAAACGGTGGGTACGGGCGCCGGGTGTACGGCTTCTCCTCCACCGACGCCACGTTCAGCTGGGCCCCTGCTAACCCGGTGGCCAGCGCGGTCGCGCCCNNTGGGCGGCTGGGCGTTCGGGTCGGAGACGCTGGCGTCCAGCCTGGCGATGACGTCCCAGTAAGACGCGCTGCGGAAGGCCATCCTGTCGCGTTCACGCTGCACGATGATGCGGGTGGCCACCGACTGCACCCGGCCCGCCGAAAGCTTGGGAGCGACCTTCTTCC
>PLSK01000019.1:8408-27576 GCA_003165155.1 Mycobacterium sp.
AGGCGATGGCTTCGCCCTCACGGTCGCCATCAGTAGCCAGATAGAGCTCGTCGACGTCTTTGAGCAGGCCCCTCAGCTCAGTGACGGTGCTCTTTTTCTCCGGGCTGACGATGTAGAGCGGTTCGAAGTCGGCGTCGACGTTGACTCCGAGCCTGGCCCACGGCTCCGACTTGAACTTGGCGGGCACGTCGGCGGCCGCTCGAGGCAGGTCGCGGATGTGCCCCCGAGAGGACTCGACGATGTACCCGGAGCCCAGATAGCCGGCCAGTTTGCGCGCTTTGGTCGGCGACTCGACGATCACGAGTCGCCTGAGGCTGCCATCTCCGCCGTTACCGCGGCCTACCTTCGGGTCAGCCAACTGCGCTTACGCTCCATCCCTTATCCCCGCCCGCCTGTGGGCACCTGACAATTTCGCACCCTTAGGCGGGCCTGCGCAAACCGGCACTCCGGAGGAGGCACCTTATCGGGCTGCTAGACCCTGGGCCACTGCGCCAGCGCCTCGGCGTCGCCAGGGGGTTCCCCCACGTTCTCTACCAGGCGCGATAGCCTGCGACGGCCACTTATTCGAAGCGCGGGGCGACCGCCACGGGTACCGATCAGAGTGGGCGCAATCCCAACTCGCATCAGGGCCGACGCCAGGGGCGAATGCGTGTCCGGGGCGTGCGGATCCAGACCCAGCAGATAATGGTCCCCGTCGAGGCTGCCGGCGGCCAGGGTCCACGCCCGCAGCTCGCGCGGGCCGGGTAGCCATCGAAACGGCACCGTCTTGACCGCGCCGCGCGTCCATTCGGCCGCAATGTCATTCAGCAGTGGGTTCACCGCCGTCCGAACCAGGGGGGTTTCTTCGTCGGTGCGAGCGATCTCGGGCACCAAACCGGCCTCGAGGATCATTTCGGCCAGCGCGGAGGCACGCCAGAGCTGATCCACCACCACCGAAAGCCGGGCGCCAGCGCCCACCAGCACGATCTGGCCGGAAGCTGCGAGCACCCCGGAAAGATCGGTCACCGCCGGCGGCACGGACTCCGCGGTGAAGAAGGAAAGCTGGCTCACTTCACCGACAGTAGGTCGATTCGCGGCTTCCGGCATCCGGCACGCCGGGTGCCACGGTGCCGGCTCGAGAAGCCGACGGGAAACGAAAACCCCCCGGTGGACCCGCTGGGCGGGAATGCACGGGGGGCTTCGCCGGAATCTGCTCGGTCAGACGGAGCGGACTCCTGTGGCCTGGGGGCCCTTAGGGCTGTGGCCGATCTCGAACTCGACCTTCTGATTTTCTTCGAGGGTGCGGAAGCCCGAACCCTGGATCTCCGTGTAGTGGACAAACACGTCAGCGGAACCGTCCTCGGGCGCAATGAACCCGAAGCCCTTCTCCGCGTTGAACCACTTCACAGTTCCCTGTGGCATTTCTCGATCTTTCCTTCTCTTCTGGGTGCGGGGCATCGCGATTCGGTACCCCGGGCCCGCCACGACCGCCATACCTCGCAGGTCGCCGGAACTTCACCCGACCGATAACCTCGCAGGAACCGCGGCCGCAACGTCGATCCTGCGAAAGTTTTACACGAACACAGAAGCTGCGACCGCAAATAGTGAACCACGTTCGTCGCGTTGGCGACACCCTTGATCCGCGGACTGATTTTTGAAGGATTCCTGATGGCGAGTTTCGGCGGCGACCTGCTTGCCGTCGCGCTCGCCGGTACCGCGCCAGGCGAACATCCGCTGCGCCATGTCGCCGAGCTGCCACCCCGCACCGGCCGGCCACGGAATTGGCCGGAGTGGGCCGATCCGGAGGTGGTTCGCGCGTTTGCCGATCGCGGCATCAGCGCCCCCTGGTCGCACCAGCTTGAGGCCGCCGAGCTGGCCCACGCCGGCCGGAACGTGGTGGTGAGCACAGGGACCGCGTCGGGTAAGTCATTGGCCTATCAACTTCCCGTCCTGAACACGTTGGCGACGGACCCGCGTGCCCGAGTGCTGTACCTGTCGCCGACGAAGGCGCTCGGTCACGACCAGCTGCGCGCCGCCTATGCGCTGACTTCCGCTATCCCGCGGCTGACCGGCAGTTTCGCGGTAGCACCCACCGCATACGACGGCGACAGCCCAGCCGAGGTGCGCCGCTTTGCCCGCGAGCGCTCCCGCTGGCTGTTTTCCAACCCCGACATGATCCATCTGTCGATATTGCGCAATCATGCCCGCTGGGCTGTCCTGCTGCGCGGCCTTCGGTTTGTGATTGTCGACGAATGCCACTACTACCGTGGCGTTTTCGGATCGAATGTGGCGATGGTATTGCGCCGGCTGTTGCGGTTGTGTGCGCGGTACTCCCCCGAACCGGGCAGGGCCCCGACGGTGATCTTCGCCAGTGCGACGACGGATTCGCCCGGCGCGACGGCCGCTGAGCTGATCGGTCAACCGGTCCAGGAGGTCATCGAAGACGGCTCTCCTCAGGGCGCTCGCACGATAGGGCTGTGGGAGCCCGCGCTGCGGGCCGACCTGACCGGCGAGAACGGCGCACCGGTGCGCCGATCCGCCGGCGCCGAGGCGGCGCGCGTGATGGCCGACCTGATCGCCGAGGGTGCGCAGACTTTGACGTTCGTTCGGTCGCGCCGTGCTGCCGAGCTGACCGCGCTGGGCGCCCAGGCGCGACTGGACGACATCGCCCCGGAACTGTCGGACAAGGTGGCGTCCTATCGCGCCGGCTATCTCGCCGAGGACCGCAGCGCACTCGAGCGTGCGCTGGCCGAGGGCCGGCTGCGGGGCCTGGCCACCACTAACGCTTTGGAGTTGGGCGTCGACATCGCCGGCTTGGACGCGGTGGTGCTTGCCGGTTTTCCCGGCACGGTCGCGTCGTTCTGGCAGCAGGCCGGGCGGTCGGGGCGCCGCGGCCAGGGCGCGCTGGTGGTGCTGATCGCCCGCGACGATCCGCTGGACACATATCTGGTGCACAACCCCGCTGCACTGCTGGACAAGCCCGTCGAACGGGTCGTGATCGATCCCGTCAACCCCTACATTCTGGGTCCTCAACTCCTTTGTGCGGCAACAGAAATGCCGCTCGAAGAAACCGAGGTCCAGACGCTGGGCGCGGTAGCAGTGGCCCAGAGCTTGGTCGACGACGGGCTGCTGCGGCGTCGCAACGGCAAATACTTTCCGGTGCCCGGCCTCGCGCCGCACGGCGCCGTGGACATTCGCGGTTCGACCGGTGGTCAGATCGTCATCGTGGAGGCGGGCACCGGGCGACTGCTGGGCAGCGCCGGGATGGGTCAGGCGCCGGCTTCGGTGCATCCCGGGGCGGTGTATCTGCACCAGGGCGAGAGCTACGTCGTCGACTCGTTGGACCTCCACGAAGGCATGGCGTTCGTCCACGCCGAGGATCCCGGCTACGCGACGTTCGCACGGGAACTCACCAACATCGACGTCACTGACAAGGGCGAGCGGTTGGCCTTCGGGCCGGTGACACTCGGACTGGTTCCGGTGCGGGTCACCAACCAGGTGGTCGGCTACCTGCGCCGCCGGCTTAATGGCGAGGTGATCGACTTCATCGAACTGGATATGCCCGAGCAAGTGCTACCCACCACGGCGGTCATGTACACCGTCGATCCGGATGCTCTGGCGCACGATGGTATTGATTTGCCGCGCGTCCCCGGATCGTTGCATGCCGCCGAGCATGCCGCTATCGGCCTATTGCCGTTGGTAGCCAGCTGCGACCGCGGCGACATCGGCGGCATGTCAACCGCGATCGGTCCCAATGGGCTGCCTACCGTCTTCGTCTATGACGGCTACCCGGGTGGGGCGGGATTCGCCGAACGTGGCTTCCGCCGGGCACGCACCTGGTTGGGAGCGACGGCTGCCGCCATCGAGGCGTGCGAATGCCCGGGCGGCTGCCCGTCATGCGTGCAATCACCCAAGTGCGGCAACGGCAACGACCCGTTGGACAAGGCAGGCGCGGTGCTGGTGCTGCGGCTCGTACTTGCGGAGTTGGGGCAGGAATCGGGCTGAGCAATCCAGCGGATGGCGACCGACCCCTCGACGGTCGACCTCCACGGATCTGCATCACGACAGCCGCGTCGAGAACGCACTTCCCCGCTACTGAACGAAGTACCGGCGTGCCGTCGCACAGGGCGACGAACGGTCGGACAACCACGAGCCGCTCGCAGTCCCGACAACGCGGGCGCATCAGCAAATCTACTCGCCCCCCAGCGGGGAGCGCAACTCACCCGCCGACCCAAACCCGAGATATGTTGCACCTGAACAGCCGTACTATCGACTTCATGGCCCACGACTGGTTGCTCGTGGAGACGCTGGGGGACGAACCCGCCGTGGTGGCGCAGGGTCTGCAACTCAAAAACCTTGTTCCGATCACCACGTTCCTGCGCCGCCGTCCCCACCTCTCCGCGGTCCGAACGGCGATCGCCGAGTCGGTGCAGACCGGACAGAGCTTGAACAGCATCACGCCCAAGCGTGACCGCGTCATCCGCACCGAACCGGTGGTGATGTCCGACGGTCGCATGCACGGGGTGCATGTATGGATCGGCCCTGCCGGCGAAGAGCCGCCCGAACGACCGACGCCGGGCCCGCTGAAGTGGGACCTGACCGTTGGTGCTGCCACCGACACCCGAGAGTCGCTGGCCAACAGCGGAAAGAACCCCGACGTCGAAGTGGTCTTCGGCCAAGTGTTCGCCGAAGATCTTCCATCCCGCCAGCTCAATCCAAATGAAAGCAAGGTGCTGGCAATGGCGGCGCAGCTCGAGCCGGGCCGAACGCTATGTAGCACCTGGGATCTCACCGACTGGCAGGGAAACGCCATCCGGATCGGTTTCGTCGCGCGCACGGGGCTGGAACGGGGACCCGACCGCCAAGACCATCTGATCGCGCGAGCAATGACCTGGCGCGCCGAGCTCGACGGCCCGGTGATATCGGCGGATGATTTGGCTTATCGGATCCTCAGCGGGCTGACGCAGGCCGGGGTCCACCGCGCGCTGGTCGACCTCGACAACTGGCGCCTGCTGGAATGGCTCGACGAGCCCTGCCCGTTCTATGATTGGCGCGGTAGCGAGACGGGTAGACCACGGGTACATCCGGACGACGAACACGTTATAGCCTCCATGACAAAGGAATTCATCGACGGAGCGACCAGCCGGGTATTGCGGATGCGTGGCTTCAACGACGATTGGGTGCCGGTGCATATGACCGTCAGCCGGGTGGAAGTCGAACCGGACACTTTCGCCGGACTGGTGTCGCTGCGGTTGCCCACCGGTGACGAACTCGCCTAAGCCGGACTGTCGAAGGCGCCCGACGACAAGGTCTGAGGTCCAGCCCGCGCGGCAGCTCGCGCCGCACCCCCGAAGAAGACCGCCACTTCGACGGTGATGACGACGTCCAGATCGTCTACCTCACATCGGGGGTCAGTTACCCGCATCTCGCGAGCCACCCGGGTCGCATCGGCACACGCCGCGGCGATTCCCGACGGCAGGCGCGCGGCGGCGGCCAGAGCGGCCAGATCGGCCGCCGACTGTGCGCGGTGCCTCGCAACCAGCGCGGAGCCGAGATATGCACCCGCGACCGTAACGCAAAGCAGCACCGCGACCATCGCGACCGCCACGACGGTCGCCGAGCCACGATCATCGCGGCGGCTCAGCCGCCGATACCGCCTTAGCGGCAATATCCAGCTTGGGGAACAGCTTTGAATGCACAACCACTGTGGCGACAAGAAGGTCGCCGTCCCGGTGCACCTGGACCAGCGCGCCAGTGGGCGCGATCTGGCGCGCGGCATCCACCGCCGAGCGTTCGTCACCGCGGGCAGCCAGGCGGGCCGCCTCGCGCGCCGCATCGACGCAACGCACCTGCATCGACAGCGTGGTGACACCGGCCAGACACAGCACCAGCACCACGACCAACGTGGCGATCCCCAGTGCCGCCTCAACGGTGCTCGCACCGGCGCTCCCACTGACACCGGCTAGACCTTGGTATTGAGCGCGCGACCGATTAAGTTCGTCAGCGCCGACACGATGGAATCGCCGGTGACGACCGTGTAGAGGATCGCACCGAAGGCCGCCGCCGCGACTGTCCCGATAGCGTATTCGACCGTAGACATTCCCGACTCGTCTGTCGCCAGCAACGTGACGCGCGCGACGAGAACGCGAAACATGTTGATCACCAATACATCCTCTCTTCTGTGCTCTCGCACGCTTCATAACAGACCCGACTGCAGGACATCGCCGGCCAGCCCGGCCACCACCGGAACAATGCCCAGGCACACAAAGGCCGGCAGGAAGCACAGTCCGAGCGGCCCGGCGATCAGCACCCCGGCCCGTTCGGCGGCCGCCGTGGCCGCCTGTGCGGCGTCATGGCGGGACTGGTCGGCGAGCTCGGCGACCCCGTCGGCCAGTGCCGCGCCCGATGACGCCGAGCGTCGCGCCAGTCGCAGCAGCGAATCAATCTGCGTATCAACCGAATCCGGCGCCAGCTCCGGGGAAATCGACCAAGCCACGCCCGGATCGGAGCCGAGCGCCAGCAGGTCGGCGGCCCGCCGTAACACCGCGCCGAGCTTCGGCGGCGCGGACGCCGCGGTCGCGGCCGCCGCCGTCGACACCGCCATGCCCGCCCCCAGGCAGACAGCCAGCACGTCCAAGCTCGATGCGACCCCCAACGGGTCCGGGCCACCCACCGGCCCCAGCTGCGGCAATCCAAACCGAACACGTGGGTGGACCAACGTTCCGGCCCGTGCCCGCACCATCGACGGCCCGGGGCCGATCCACAACGCCACGGCCAGCAACACCGCCGAGGTGCTCACGACGCGAGCCGATCGGTGATCCGGTCCGACCACACCAGCCCGGCGCAGGCCAGCGTGGACCCGATCACCAACAGAGCGCCGCCAGCGTGCCCGCCGAGCAAGAATCTCAGCGGTCTGGCCCCGATCAGTTGACCCAGGAGCACGCCAAGCACCGGCAAACCCGCCAGTACCACCGCCGTGGCGCGGGCCCCGGCCATCCCCGCCGACACTCGCGCCGTGAACCGTTGCCGCTCAGCGATATCACGCTGCGCCGCACGCATCAGGGTGGCAATCGCCAACCCGTGATCGCCGGCCAACTGCCAACACGCCGCGAGTCGGTGCCAATGCGCGGGCAGAACCGATGATCGGGCCGCGCTATGCAAGCCGGCGATGACGTCACCGCCTAACCTCGCGCGGTCCGCCACCGCGCGCAACGACACGGCAACCGTGCCATCGGTTTCGTCGGCGGCGACACGAAACGCGCGCACCGGATGAGAACCCGCGCGCAGTTCTCCCACCAGCACGTCGAGTGCAGTTTCCAGCGCCCGCCCCTCGTCGGCGGCTCGGCGGATACGACAGCTGCGACGGTAACGCCGGCCGACAGTCGTGCCCATCATCGCCGCGGCCAGCACTGTCGTCAGCGGCAACAGCAGGACGGCGGCGACGCCGGCGCAAGCGATGATCCAACCAATCCCGTCCGCGGCCTGCAGCGGAACCTTCCGGCGGGTGGATGCGGCTGGCGCGATCCGGCGGCGCGGGGATCCCGGAACGACGATCAGCGCGATCGACAGCAGCAGCGCCGCGGAACTCGTGCCGCTCATCCCGTCATCCGGGTTCGCAATAAGCGGTGCAGATCTCCCGCATCCTCTGTCATCCCGCCGTCCGCGTGCCATACCGTGACCGCCCGGACGCGCTCGTCAGTTCGGCGCAGCACCGCAATTTCATTCAACCTGCGACGGCCGCCCCGGTCCCGGGCGACGTGCAGCAGCACTTGGACCGCGGCGGCGAGTTGGCTGTGCAGCGCCGCCCGATCGAGACCTCCGAGCGCGCCCAACGCTTCCATTCGCGCGGGAACCTCTTCCGGGCTATTGGCATGCACCGTGCCCGCCCCGCCATCGTGGCCGGTGTTCAGCGCCGCCAGCAGATCAACGACCTCGGCTCCCCTGACTTCGCCGACCACAATGCGGTCGGGTCGCATTCGCAAGGCCTGCCGGACAAGTTGGCGCAGCGGGACTTCTCCGACGCCTTCGACGTTGGCGCCTCGCGCCACCAGCTTGACCAGATGAGGGTGCCGGGGCGCCAACTCGGCGGCGTCCTCGACGCACACGATCCGCTCGCGAGGCGACACCGCACCAAGCATCGCGGCCAGCAAAGTCGTTTTGCCGGTACCGGTTCCACCGCATACGAGAAAGGCCAGCCGGGCGGCGATGATGTCGGTGAGGAGCGCGGCACCCCGCGGATCGATCGCGCCCGCGGCGATCAGCGCGTCCAAGTCCTGTGTGGCGGGTCGCAACACACGCAGCGACAGGCACGTGCCCTGGGGCGCCACCGGCGGTAACACAGCGTGTAGCCGCACCGCGAACCCGCCGGCACCGATGCCGGTCAGCTGGCCGTCCACCCAGGGTTGCGCGTCATCGAGGCGGCGGCCCGCGGCCAAGGCCAGCCGCTGTGCCAATCGCCGCACCGCTGCCTCGTCGGAAAATCGAATCTGGCTGCGCCGCAGACCGTTTCCATCGTCAACCCACACCGCGTCGGGTGCGGTGACCAACACGTCGGTCGTACCGCCCGCACACAGCAACGGTTCCAGGATGCCCGCACCGGTCAGTTCGGTCTGTAACACCCGGAGATTGGCCAGGACTTCGGTATCACCGAGCATTCCGCCCGACTCGGCGCGGATCGCGGCCGCCACCACGTTGGGCCTTAAAGGAGATCCCAGTGGGGCAGACTCGGCTGCCAGCCGTTCGCGCACTCGTTCAATCAGCGGGCCGTTCATGCCGCCCTACCGTTCCGTACTGGCAACAGGGCAAGTATCTGCCGGGCCGCCGTCGCGAGCGCCGATCGCCGTCGTAATCGCAGCCCACCGCGTTCCAGCTGCCCGGCGAGTTGAGGCTCGGCTTTCATCGAGGCCAGCAGCGGCAGGCCGGCGATATCGGCGACTTCTACCGCCCGTAGCCCTCCCGGCGACGGCCCCCGCACCACCAGCCCCAGGTTGGGATTGATCGTTGCGAGCACCGGAGCAATCGACCCGGTAGCGGCACATGCCCGCACATCGCACGGGCTGACCAGAACGACAAGGTCGGCGGTATCCAGCGCAGCCTGGGTGGCATCGGTAAGCCGACGGGGAAGATCGCACACAACGGTGACTCCGCCGCGGCGGCCGGCATCGACGACGGCGTCCACCGGCGCCGCATCCAACTCGTAACCGCGCCGGGTGCCGGATAGCAAGGTGATTTCCCGATGTCGCGGGAGTGCCTCGCGCACGGCTGACCAGTTGAGCCGTCCGCCCTGTAACGCAAGGTCGGGCCAACGCAGACCGGGCGCCGTTTCGGCACCCACCAGCAGATCGACGCCGCCGCCCCACGGATCCAGGTCCACCAACAGTGCCGTTCCCGCCGAGTAAGCCAGGGCGACAGCGAGCAATGAAGCACCGGCGCCGCCGCAGCCACCGATGACGGCGACGACCTCGCCGCGCGGTCCCTGGTCGCGCGCCGCTTCAGCCGCTTCGCCGAGCTCATGGATCAATTCACGTTCCTGCGCGGGCAGCCGCAACACGTGCCGGGCACCAACGGCGATGGCGGCCGCCCAGGTCGCCGTCGTCGGCTCGGCGGCGGTCAGGACGCTGACGTGACCACGCCGCGGCAACGCAGACTCCCCGCACCGCACCGCCGCGGCCTGGTCAAGGACCACCGCAACGGCAGCCGACCAAGTCCTCCTGCTCACCGAAGACCCAACGCCTGCAAGAACTATCCGAACTCCGACGGCCGCGGCCACCCGGTCCAGCTCGTTGCGTAACTCCGAATCGGTCAGCACCGCTAATACGCCCGGGGCGCCCGTCGATCCGGTGCGGGTGCTGGTCATCCCCCCACCGTGGGGGCCCACACAGACGGGACGCCAGTCCCAAAGCTGGATTTGTGGAGGGAGACGCAAGTGTGCACAAGCACCCAGACCGAAAGTTCGGACCGAGGTCGGCGAATGAGTTCTCCGCAACGCGCGGGCAGACGGGCTAAATGCCGTGCCGGCCGGAGAATTTTTGCCCCACAAAAGGGACGACCCCCGCCAGGGGGGGAGGAGGCGAGGGTCGTCGTGCATCAGCCCCGGGGGGTCGGGCTGATACACCCTCGGCTAAGGCCGAGTAATGCTTACTATACACACGACAGTGCGGAGTAACGCAAGTGCTCGTGCAAATCAAAAAAACAGCTTGAGCCGCAACAACGCCACCGGCCCTGTCGGCGACACCCATCCGTGGCAGCGTTTCTGCGGCGCAAGGTCGCGGCCCGATCGAACCTCCGACCTATGCTGGGTCGGTGACCGTATTCGACCCGGCCGCGCAGCAGCAAACCTCACTGCACGCACCGGAAACCACCGTGCCCCACGCGCGCACCGCCGCCTTTTTCGACCTCGACAAGACCATCATCGCCAAGTCCAGCACGCTGGCGTTCAGCAAACCATTCTTCGATCAGGGACTGCTCACCCGGCGCGCGGTGCTCAAGTCCAGCTACGCCCAGTTCATCTTCTTGCTGAACGGTGCCGATTATGACCAGATGGAACGGATGCGCACCCACATGACCAATATGTGCGCCGGTTGGGACGTGGCACAGGTCCGTTCGATCGTCAGCGAAACACTGCACAACATCGTGACTCCACTGGTGTTCGCCGAAGCCGCCGACCTGATCGCCTCGCATAAACTGCTCGGCCGGGACGTCGTGGTGGTCTCAGCGTCCGGAGAGGAGATCGTGGCGCCAATCGCCCGAGCGCTGGGCGCGACCCACGCGATGGCGACCCGAATGGTCGTCGAGGACGGCAAGTACACCGGCGACGTGGCGTTCTACTGCTTCGGCGAAGGCAAGGTGCAGGCCATCCAGGAGCTGGCCGCCCGCGAGGGCTACCCGCTGGAATATTGCTACGCCTACTCCGATTCGGTCACCGATGTGCCGATGCTCGAGGCCGTCGGCCACCCCAGTGTGGTCAACCCGGACCGCGGCTTGCGCAGAGAAGCCGTCGAGCGCGGTTGGCCTGTATTGACGTTCTCCCGGCCGGTGTCGCTGCGAGACCGTATACCCGCGCCGTCGGGAGCTGCGATCGCGACAACTGCCGCGGTGGGCATTACGGCGCTGGCCGCCGGCGCGGTTACGTACTCGTTGTTGCGCCGTTTCGCCTTCTAGCGCTACGCAATACACCGCAATACACCGAGCCTTCGCAATTTTCGCAGAATTGGGCCTTGCCGTGTTAAGGGTCTAGTAGTACAAAGGAGACACGGAAGCCCGGTTAGGCCTAGTTCGATCCGGAAGAGAAGGATCGATCTCCCGATCCGGGCGCCCAGCACGGTTCCCGGCACCCACGCGAAGTCATAGCCGCGATAATGGCAGAAGTGTTGCGGGCCTGCGTAATTGCGAAAAGCGGGATGCGCCGACGACCCTTTGGGTGGGGTTGCAGCTAAACGCGTCGCAAGATCGCCGAGGCCACCCGCGCAACCCAGAGATGCACGCATGGTAACCGAGTTCCGTGCTAGCGGGCGGCGGTTCGAATTCTTCGGACCGTCGCCCGCTCACATGGACTCTGCGATCGACAAAGCCTCCTGCGCACCGGCCTGCATCGCCCGGCAACACAGCAGCAGCCAAGCCCCCACACCGTCCGGTGTTCCTTCGGCGAAGCCGTGTGCGGCATCTCGATATTTCGCGGGTTGGCGCATCCAATTCACTTCGGGCACACCAAGTCCATGCGGGTCCAGCCCACTGGCGATGGTCACCAATCGCGAGACCGCCCGGGCGACCACACCGTCCGCGCTGCCGAACGGCCGCAGCGTCAACAGCTCACCGTGGGCAACCGCGGCAACCACAGGCGCCGGCGCCCGCGTGCGGCCGGTCACCACATCCGCCAACAACTCCAGCCGCGGCCCCACTTCGGCATCGGCGCGCGGACGGCCCAGCTGGTCATCATCGACCTGGTCGGCCGCGGCAAGCATGTGCAGCCGCGCGAGCGCCTGCAAAGGCGCCCGCTGCCATATCCCGATTATCGGGCCTCCGCCGCCTTCCAACGCCTGGGCCACCCGCAGCGCCCCGCCGAACACGGGATCGCTGACCACCGGACCGTCATCGAGCACCGACGAGGCCCGCGCCGCACGCAGCGACGCCTCGGCGGCGGTCGCCGGCCAGCCCCGCAGGTTGACCCGGTGCCGATGAACCCGGCCCAGCGCGTCGCGGGCGCGGTCGCTGGCTTCGGCCACGCCGGGCAACTCCGTCAGCGGAGCCAGCGGGTCAGACGTCACAGGTTGCCAACCTATCGGGGCCCAGCCTGCGCGCCGGGAATGGCCTCCAACAACTGCCGGGTGTACTCGTGGCTGGGCCGGGTGAACACCTCTTCGGTCGGCGCGTGCTCCACCGCCCTGCCCGCCCGCATCACCAGGACGTCGTCGGCGATCTGCCGGATCACCGCCAGGTCGTGGCTGATGAACAAGTAGCTCAAATCCAGCTCGGCCTGCAGATCGGACAGCAGGTCCAGGATCTGCGCCTGCACCAGGACGTCGAGCGCTGAGACCGCCTCGTCGCATACCAGCACGTCGGGCCGCAGCGCCAACGCCCGCGCTATCGCGACCCGCTGCCGCTGACCACCCGATAGCTCCCGGGGCAGCCGGCCCAACACCGACGACGGCAGCGCCACCTGCTCGATCAGCTCGCGAACGGCTTGCGCGCGCTGCCTGCGGTCTCCGACGCGGTGAATCCGCAACGGCTCCTCGATAGCGCGCAACACCGAGTACCTGGGGTCCAGACTGCTGTAGGGATTTTGGAATACCGGCTGCACCCGCCGGCGAAAAGCCAACGCCCTATCCCGGTCCAGTGCGCCATCGATCCGGGTGCCCTCGAAAACCACCGTCCCCGAGGTGGGTTCCAACAGACCGAGGACCATCCGCGCCAGGGTCGATTTCCCCGACCCCGACTCTCCGACGACCGCCAGTGTGCTCCCCCGTCGCAGCCGAAACGACACGGCGTCGACAGCGGAGGATTGGGGTCGCCGCTGAGCCCGCGGCTGAGTCCGCCTCCAAGGCGCACCGTGCGGTTCCCGGTATGTCTTCGTCAGTTCCGAGACAACCAGGATGTCGTCCGCTTCGGTGGCGGGCCGAGGCCTGGTCTGTGCCCGATGCCGGGCGTCAAGGGACGGCACCGCGGCCACCAGACGCCTGGTGTATTCGTGTTGTGGATCCTGCAAAATTGACTGCGCGGGGCCAGATTCCACCACCGCTCCGCGGTGGACAACCACCACCGATTCAGCCCGCTCAGCGGCCAACGCCAGATCGTGGGTGATCAACAACAGCGCGGTACCCAGTTCGTCGGTGAGCCGCTGCAGATGGTCGAGCACCTGTCGCTGTACGGTGACGTCCAGAGCCGACGTCGGCTCGTCGGCGATCAGCAGCTGCGGCCGGCCCGCCAGCCCGATCGCGATCAGCGCGCGCTGGCACATGCCGCCGGACAGCTGATGGGGGTACTTACCGGCTTGCTTGGCCGGATCCTGCATGCCCGCCTCGGCGAGCAGCTGCACCGCTCGGCGCCGTGTCTCGCCTCGATCAGTGTTGGCGCGCAACGCCTCCCGCACCTGGAAACCGACCTTCCAAACCGGGTTGAGGTTGGTCATGGGGTCTTGGGGCACGTAGCCAATGCAACGGCCCCTGATCGACCGGAGCACGCGGCGGTCGGCCGATACGACAGCGCGGGTGATGTCGGAACCGTCGAAGACGATGCGCCCGGCGGTGATTCGCCCTCCGGGCGGAAGCAGACCGAGGATCGCGGCGGCCATGGTGGATTTCCCCGATCCCGATTCGCCCACCACAGCCACGGTCTGGCCGCGCAGGACGGTCAGGTCCACGCCGCGGACCGCCGGGGCGTGGTTGCCGAATCTGACTTCCAGACCCTGCACCGACAACAGCGGCGGTCCGGCCGTCCCGGCGGCGCTCATGTTCGTAATGTTCGTGCTGCCGGATCCAGGGCGTCGCGCAGTGCATCACCCATCATCATGAACGCCAGCACCGTAATCGCCAGTGCGCCGGCAGGATAAAACAATATCGGCGAACCTGATCGCAGCCGCGTCTGCGCGAGGTTGATATCGCCGCCCCAGGACACCACCGATGTCGGCAGCCCGACGCCGAGGTAGGACATCGTGGCCTCGGTGACGATAAACAGGCCAAGGGCAATCGTGGCCACCGCGATCACCGGGCCCAACGCATTGGGCAGCGCATGCCGAAGCAGGATCTGAAATCTACTCAACCCCAATGCTTTAGCTGCTAGCACATAATCGCTGGCCCGCACCTCCAGCACCGCGCCGCGGGCGATCCTGGCGACCTGCGGCCAGCCGAATAAGGCCAGGATGGCAACCACCGTCCACACCGTGCGGTGGTGCATGACCTGCATGAGCACGATGGCGGCCAGCAGCAGCGGCAACCCGAAAAACACGTCGGTGACACGGGAGACCACGGCGTCGACCCACCCACCGTAGAAGCCGGCCAGCGCGCCCAGCACACCGCCGACGACGAACACGACGAGGGTGGCCCCCAGTCCGACGGTGACCGATGCCCGCGCACCATAGACGGTGCGCGTGTAAATGTCGTGGCCCTGTAGGTCGGTGCCGAACCAGTGCGCCGCCGACGGTCCCAGCAGGCTCTGGCCCGGGTCGGCATAGGTCGGGTCGGCGCCGCAGAACACCGCCGGAAAGGTGGCGACGACGAGAATCAACAGGATCAGCACGGCGGCCGTGACGAACTTCGGCCGCTTGAGCAGCTCAGCCATAACGGATCCGCGGATCCAGGGCCGCATACAGCAGGTCCACCAACAGGTTGCTGATCAGATAGATCAGCACCAGCACCGTCACGATCGAAACCACCGTCGGCGCCTCTTGCCGGGTGACGGCCTGATACAGCACGCCGCCAACGCCGTGGATGTTGAAGATGCCTTCAGTCACAATGGCACCGCCCATCAACGACCCCAGATCGGCGCCCAGGAACGTCACCACCGGTATCAGCGAGTTACGCAGAATATGCAACACCACCACCCGCGGACGCGACAGCCCTTTGGCGGTGGCGGTGCGCACATAATCGGCGTGCGCATTGGCGGCCACCGCGGAACGGGTCAGCCGCACCACGTAGGCGAACGACACTGAGCCCAGCACAATCCCGGGCAGCAGCAGGCGCGCGAAGGTCGCCCTTTCACCCACCGTGACGGGCGCAATTCCCAATTGCACCCCGAACACGAATTGCGCCAAGAAGCCGAGAACGAATATCGGGATCGCGATGATGACCAGCCCGGTGATGAGCACCGTGGAATCGAAGATGCCGCCCTGGCGCAGGCCGGCGGCCACGCCGAATCCGATCCCTAGCACCGCCTCCACGGCCAACGCGATCAGCGCGAGTCGCAGCGTTACCGGAAATGCATGTGCCAGAACCTCACTGACAGCAAGCCCGGAATAGGAGCGACCCAGATCGCCATGTAGCACACCGCCCAGGTAGCGCAGGTATTGCAGGAAGAACGGATCGTCGAGGTGGTAACGGGCCCGCAGTTGCGCGGCCACCGCCGGAGTCAGCGGCCGGTCTCCGGCCATCGCGGCCACCGGGTCACCGGGCAGCAAGAAGACCATTCCGTAGATGAGCAGCGTGGCGCCCACGAAAACGGGCACCATGAAACCGATTCGGCGCGCGATGTACCAGCCCATCTCAGGCCTTCGCGATGTTCTCGTAATCGGGCAGACCATTCCAGGTCACCGCGACCCTGCTGACCTCCGGCGACCATCCGACGACGCTGATGTTGTCCCACAACGGTACGACGGGCATGTCGTGCAACAGGATTCGCTGTGCGTTGTTCACCAGCGCATCAGACTGCCGCAAATCGGAGGCGGCTTCGGCTGTCATCAGGGCGGCGTCGAATTCCCGGTTGGAGTAGCCGACGTCGTTGGAACCCGCCCTGGTGGCGAACAGGGGGGCGAGGAACTCGATCATTGACGGATAGTCACCCTGCCATGCGGCGCGGAACGCGGTCGTGATGGCGCGGTTGGTTATCTGCGTGCGGAATCCGGCGAAAGTGGGCTGTGGCGCGCCGACGGCGTCGATCCCCAGAGCGTTCTTGATGCTGTTGGCCACCGCGTCCACCCACTCCTGATGTCCGGCGTCAGCGTTGTACGCGATCGGGTACTGGCCGTTCCACGATGAGATCGCGTTGGCTTGCGCCCAGAGTCGGCGGGCCCGCTCAGGATCGAAGTTCAACGCTTCGTTGCCTGGCAGGTTCGGGTCGAAGCCCGGCAGCGAGCGAGCGGTGAAATCGCCAGCTGGACTGCGGGTTCCGATGAATATCTGCCGGCAGATCTGTGGACGGTTGATCGCAGCCGACAGCGCAAGCCGGCGAAGCCGGCCTTCCTCGCCGCCGAAGTGCGGCAACCGCAACGGGGTATCGAGGCTGTGGTTGACCGCCACGGGGCCACTGGCGACGTTATTGCCCAGGTCGCGTTTGTAGATCGGCAAAGCGCTTGGCGGAATTGCGTCCAGGACATCGAGATTGCCCGATAGCAGGTCGGCATAGGCGGTGTCCAGATTGGCGTAGAACTCGAACCGCAGGCCTCTGTTATGCGGCATCCGGTTGCCGCGATAACCGAGGTTGGGTCTCAGATCGATCTTGACGTTGTGTTCCCAAGCGGGACCGTCTGGGCCGTCGGCAAGCTTGTAGGGGCCGTTGCCGATCGGGTTGCGGCCAAACGCCGTCATATCGCGAAATGCGGCGTCCGGCATCGGATAGAACGCGCTATGACCCAGTCGCAAGGCGAAGTCGATGGTCGGCGCCTTGAGTCGCACGCTGAATTCGAGATCACTGACCACGTGTAGCCCCGACATTGTGGTGTGCCCGGGCTCGTCGAACCCCTCGATCGGGCTGAAAAAGTCCTGCTGCAGTTGGGCATTAGTGCTCAAGGCGCCGTAATTCCACGAGTCGACGAACGAGTGCGCCGTCACCGGCGAGCCGTCGGTGAACTTCCACCCCGGTTTCAAGGTGATGCGATAGTTGACGTTGTCGGTGGTCTCGATCGACTGGGCCACCTCGAGCGAGGGTTTTCCCGCGGCGTCATAGGACATCAGGCCGGCGAAAAGCCGGTCGATGATCCGGCCGCCGAAGCTGTCGTTGGTGCTGGTCGGGATCAGCGGGTTCGCTGGTTCCCCGCCGTTGACGAGCACGAGATCTGGGCTCAGCACGCCGCCTCCACAACCGACTGAGAAGCCGGCCACGCACCCGATCAGGGCGAGCAAGGCCGCTTGCGCCAGTACGGCCCGCATCCGAGGCATGACAGCGACCCTAGAGCCTGCGTGAGCCGCACCCGGCTAGGCTCACAGACGGTTGACGAGCTGAAACCGCGATTAGGAGAGAAGCCAGTGACCGAGACCAGTGCGCAAGCCCCTTCGTCGTATCCGCCGCCGGCGCAGTTCGTCGAGCAGGCCAACGCCCGCGAGGAGCTATACCACGAGGCCGAGAAAGATCGCCTCGCTTTTTGGGCCAAGCAGGCCGACCGGCTGTCGTGGGCGACACCGTTCAGCGAAGTGCTGGACTGGTCAGACGCGCCCTTCGCCAAGTGGTTCGTCGGCGGCAAGCTCAACGTCGCCTACAACTGCGTGGACCGCCACGTCGAAGCCGGCAACGGTGATCGGGTCGCCATCCATTGGGAGGGCGAGCCCGTCGGCGACAGCCGCAGCCTGACCTACTCCGATCTGCAGACCGAAGTGTGCAAAGCGGCCAACGCGCTGACCGGCCTCGGTCTGGTCGCTGGCGATCGGGTGGCCATCTACATGCCGTTGATCCCCGAGGCCGTGATCGCGATGCTGGCATGTGCCCGGCTCGGCCTCATGCACAGCGTCGTGTTCGCCGGTTTCGCCGCGCACGCACTGCGCGCACGCATCGCCGACGCCCAAGCCAAGCTGGTGATCACAGCCGACGGGCAGTTCCGGCGCGGCAAGCCGGCGCCGCTCAAGGACGCGGCCGACGAGGCGATCGGAGAGCCGGATAGCCCTGTCGAGCATGTTCTGGTGGTGCGGCGCACCGGAATTGACGTGTCCTGGAACGAAGGCCGTGACGTCTGGTGGCACGACGTCGTCGACCCTGCCAGTGCCGAACACACTCCGGAGCCGTTCGACGCCGAGCACCCGTTATTCCTGCTCTACACCTCGGGCACCACCGGCACGCCCAAGGGCATCATGCACACCAGCGGCGGCTATCTCACGCAGAGTTCCTACACGGTCCACGTCATCTTCGACGTCAAGCCGGCGAGCGACGTGTTCTGGTGCACCGCCGACATCGGCTGGGTCACCGGACACACCTACGGCGTATACGGTCCGTTGTCCAATGGCATCACCGAGGTTCTCTACGAGGGCACACCCGATACCCCAGACCGGAACCGGCATTTTCAGATCATTGAAAAGTACGGTGTAACAATCTACTATACTGCTCCCACGCTGATCCGGACGTTCATGAAGTGGGGCCGCGAGATCCCCGACGCGCACGAGCTGTCCAGCCTGCGGCTAATTGGGTCGGTCGGCGAAACGATCAACCCCGAGGCCTGGCGCTGGTATCGCGAGGTCATCGGCGCAGGAAGTGTCCCGGTCGTGGATACCTGGTGGCAGACCGAGACCGGTTCGGCGATGATCTCGCCACTGCCGGGAGTCGCTGCGGCCAAACCCGGCTCGGCGATGACACCGCTGCCGGGGATCTCGGCCAAGATCGTCGACGACCACGGCAATCCGCTGCAGCCGGACCCCGACAATGCCAAGAACGTCTCCGGATACCTGGTTCTGGACCAGCCCTGGCCGTCGATGCTGCGCGGCATCTGGGGCGACCCTGAGCGATACCGAAAGACCTACTGGTCCAAATTCGCCGAGCAGGGCTTCTATTTCGCCGGGGACGGCGCCCGCTTCGATCCCGACGGGGCGATCTGGCTGCTGGGCCGCATCGACGATGTGATGAACGTGTCCGGACACCGGATCTCCACCGCCGAAGTGGAGTCGGCGCTCGTCGGTCACGCCGCCGTCGCCGAGGCGGCGGTGGTCGGAGTCACCGACGACACCACCGGTCAGGCCATTTGCGCGTTCGTCGTCTTACGCGCCAACTACACCGCGCACGACAGGACCGTCGACGAGCTGCGTGGCGAGGTGGCCCGCGAGATCTCGCCCATCGCGAAGCC
>PLSK01000118.1 GCA_003165155.1 Mycobacterium sp.
GCAAGGAATGCCCGCACGGTGCGCGCGGGAACCGCGGGTGTTGTCGTTGTGGAGTTGCTGGAGAAAACAACGACTTTCGCGCGGTCGGCAGCTGCCAGTGCGGGGCGCCACGCGTCAAGGAGGTCAACGACGCCGAAGTAGTTGACCTGGGCTATCAAGCGCAGACGTTCAGGTCCTTGGCCGGGGCCGAGACCGGCTGCGAGAACGGCGCCGTCCAGTCTGGCCTCCGACGCCGCCAGGACGCCGTCGGCCGCCGTCCGGCGTCCCTCGACGGTCGACAAATCGGCCACGATGTCTGCGTGCTTGATGTCCACTCCGATCACGGTGTGGCCGGCTTCGCGCAGTTTTTCCGCGACCTTGCGCCCCATCCCCGAGGCCGATCCGGTGACCGCGTAGACATTCATGAGTGCATCTCCTTCCTCCTGACGGGTAGCGGCTTCACGTCGCCACTCCGAGCGCAGTCTCCAGATCAACGAGGACCCGCTCCGTCAGCGGTATGAGCCGCCCGATGTCGGGCATCACGTGACGGCCCGAAACATAGCCGAACGTCACCCGGTCGGCATAGGAGCACATTGTCACGTTCAGTGCCTGCCCATTGATGGCGGCCGACACGGGATAGATATCCTCGAGATGCGCCCCATTCCAGTACATCTCGGCTGGCGGGCCGGGAACGTTGGAGATCGACACGTTGTAGCCGCGGCGCAGCCGTGGCGCGAACGGCACCATCGGCAACAGGACCGTGGGCCCGATACTCGCCGCAAGAAGCAGCGTCGTCGCGTTCGACCCGCGGGTTGCCACGTGATGCTTCGCCCACGTCATCGCACGATGGATGTGGGCCAGCCGTTCGACTGGGTCGGCGAGGTTGGTGCCCAACGGACACAATCCCAAACCGAACAAGTTTCCGTGCCTGTCTTCGTCAGTCGCGCGATCGCGGCTGCGCACCGTTACCGGGCAGATGGCCACCAGCGACTTGTTCGGCAGCTCGGCATGGGCGGTGAGCCATTCCCGCAGCACTCCTCCTACCACCGCGGTCAGCACGTCGTTGCCGGTCACCCCGGCCGCCTTCTGGATCGCGCTGATGCGAGATTTTGACCAACTGGCTCCTGCGAAGGTGCGCTCGCGGCCCAGTCGGCCGTTGAACCTCGTGTAGGGGGCGCCGAACGGTAGAACGGTCGTCCCCGCCCCGAGGCTGGCGACCACTGTCGATAGTTCGCCTACGGCGAGTTGGCGAACAAAACCCAGGCCCGAGGTAACGCCGTTCAGCGCCGAGCGCACAAGCGACAACGGGTTGCGGATCAGTCCGGGTGAGTTAGCTGCGCGCTGCGGTGGTTGCTTTGGTCCGACAGCGTAGATCGGCCGCATTGACCGGCTCTCGGGATCGGTGATCAGCCCATCAGTGATTATCCTCAATCCGGCGACTCCGTCGACCATGGTGTGGTGCACCTTGATATAGAACGCGAATCGACCGCCCGCCAGACCGTCGATCACGTACGCCATCCACATCGGTCGGGACCGATCGAGCGGTTCGCTGTGCAGCTCGCTGATCAGCTTCCACAGCACTTCGCGATCACCGCCCGCAGGCAGCGTGCGGCGCTGCAGATGCTCGCGCATGTCAATGCGGTCGTCGGTACGCCACACCCAGATACCGGCGGTGTCGACGCCCACGTGTGGGTGCCGGCGAAATCGCGGATCCAGTTCGGCGGTGTCGGTCAGCGCCTCCTGATACAGCTCTTCGACGTACCCTGGCCCTGCGTCCGTGGGCGGGGACAAGATCAGCAACGCGGCGACGTGCAGCGGGTCGGAGAGCAGCTCCGCCGTGATCATCGCCGCATCCAACGGCTCCAAGGGATCCATGGGCCAGACCCAACCCCTTCACTTGATCGAGATCGAGAACGTAATCGTTGCCCCCTGTCACCCACATCCACAAATGGCGAGCGGCCCCGTCGAGCAGGACCTAAGTCTCTATGCCGCCCGGCAGGCGTGAAACTAGTGTCCCTCGACATGGCAGCACCCGACAGCGACGGCGAACCGCCGGCGGTTGCATCTGAACGGCCTCCTCGCGGTTCCGGTCCACTGGACTACTTCGTCAGGCCGTTTCGACGGACCGGCCGTTACTACGCTCGATCATGGCGGGACTATCTAGACCATCAGCCGGCTGAACTCCCCGTTGCGCGACCCACTCTCGCGCTCGCTGCGCAAGCGTTCCGCGACGAAATCGTCCTTACCGGCTTCCGGACGTTCCGGCCCCTCAGCGATACGCATGTGTTTGAACGAATCAACGGCGAAGTGCGGGCAGCGCTCGAGTTCTATGGCCAGCAAGGGTATCTGGACAATCCCGAAGAATTCTTCGCGGCCCCGCCGCCGCTGTCCGACGTCACGGTCCGGCCGGTCAAGACGCGCGGACGGTCCTACGAACGGATGGTCTTCGACAGCGGGTACGAGCCGAAGGTTGGCGAACCGGGCCGTGAACGATGGCTGGGCTATACCGCCAACAACCGCGAGTATGCGTTGTTACTGCGACACCGGGAGCCACGGCCCTGGCTGGTGTGCGTGCACGGTGCCGTGATGGGTCGAGGCTGGCTCGACCTCACGCTGTTCCGTGCCTGGCACCTTCACGAGAATCTCGGACTGAATGTGGTCCTCCCAGTCCTTCCAATGCACGGCCCGCGTGCGCGCGGCCTGCCACAGGGCGCGGTGTTCCCCGGCGAGGACGTGCTCGATGACGTCCACGCCGCGGCTCAGGCGGTGTGGGATGTGCGACGTCTGCTGTCCTGGATCCGCGCCAACGAACCCGCCTCGCCGATCGGCCTGAACAGCATCTCCCTTGGCGGCTACATCACATCGCTGGTCGCCAGCCTTGAGGATGGTCTTACCTGCGCAATCCTCGGAGTCCCAGTTGCCGACATGACCGAACTGCTCAGGCGCCACGCAGGGATGAGCCGCACCGACCCGCGCCGAAAGACCATGACGTTGGCGGAACCGCTGGGCCGGATGGTGTCGCCACTGTCGCTGAATCCCCGGGTTCCGATGCGGGGACGGTTCATCTACGCCGGGATTGCCGACCAACTGGTGAATCCACGCGAGCAAGTCGTTCGCCTCTGGGAGCACTGGGGCAGACCCGAGATTGTCTGGTACAAGGGCGGACACACCGGGTTCTCCCAATCACGGCCGGTGCAGCGGTTCGTCGACGCCGCGCTCGTCCAATCGGGGCTCATCAATTCGTGAGTAAAGAAGACCGCCGCCGATGACCGCCAAC
>PLSK01000060.1 GCA_003165155.1 Mycobacterium sp.
CGCGCGCCGCTCAGGTGGGTGTCCAGCCAATCCAGCGATTCCCGGGTGGTAATGGCCAGGCCTTTGGTGAGCATCTGAGCGTGCGTCCAGGGCCCGACCGTCAGCGCAACGTCGACATCGCGGCCGCGCAGGTGCTGGTATTGCTGCAGCGTCTGCCGCAGGAAGATGTCTTGCCAGCCCCCCAGGAGCAACACCGGCACCCGCACCTTGTCCAGCGCGTCGGGGAACCGTAGCCGGTTCCAGAACGGATCGTCCTGCTCGGGGTGCTCGGCCCACGATTCGAACCAGGGTGCACCAGTGCCGAGCAGTTTCCGGGCCGCGACTCCCACCGGCACTTCACCAAGGGCCTGCGCGACTCGCCGCGGGGCCCGCACCTGGCGAATTCCGGCTTTGAGGCGCCCCGGGTCCTCCTGGCGGGAAACCAGATCGCTCCAGCCCAGAAAGTCGTTGACCGCGAACGAGCCGGTGCCCCACACCGAGGCGTTGAAATCGTGCGGACCCACGGTGATGACGGCCGCGGCCAGTTCCGGCGGCGGATCCTGCAGCAGTGCCCACTGGGTGAATCCCAGGTACGACAATCCGATGGTGGCGAACCGACCGGTGAACCAGGGTTGCTCGCGCAACCACACCACCGTGTCGGCGCCGTCGTCGGCTTCGTTAACCATCGGCTCGAAGACCCCGCCCGACCCGAACGTTCCGCGCACGCTCTGCAACACCACGTGATAGCCGCGTGCCGCATACAACTGGGCGAATGCCAGCGAGAACGGGAACTTGCGCCCGTACGGTCCCCGGACCAGCAAGGTGCCGGCAGGACTGGGAGAGGTCGGCTCGTAGTGGTCGGCCACCAGGCGGATTCCGTCGCGCATCGGGACTTCGACNNCCCCCCTAGAACCTGTAGTACGGCGCGAGGTCGTTGGCCCGCTGCAGGTTGGTGGACATGCAGTCGACGTCGGGATTGGAATAGACGGTCGAGAAGAACAGCGCCTGCTGGATCACCCCATAGCTGGTCTTGAACGTGACCATGCAGGAGAAATACCAGTAGCTGTTGTGATAAGTCGGCTTCAGAACCCAGTACTGCGCCGCACGGTGACCCTGGATCGTGGTCTCGACGGCGTCGGGGGGCAGGGACTGGGCGTAGGTGCGCCAGATGATCGCCTCGACAGCCATCTGGTAGTTACCCGCGTCGTAGCGGCACCGCAGCCCGTCTTCATGGTCGGGCGGTGTGAACGCTAATCCGAGCCGCTGCACGACGTCGAACGGAATGTCCTCGCACGGGTCGAATGGGCGCGGATCGGTGGTCGCCACGATTGGGCTCTTCATCGTCGTTTCCGCCGGTTCCATCGGCGCCGCAGTCGACCGCAGCTCGACGGTCTTGCCCGCCGTTGGTCCGCCCGGGACGCCGTGGGCGCCCACTGCCCCTGCTGCGACCGCCGTGATCAGCGCACCGAGCACCCCGATCAGGCGCACCTTGGCGAACATCGCACCCCCTGCCGTCCGGCGGTCCCTTTGCCCGGAGTGTACAAGTCGTGTTCGCGCCCTCAATACCCACAAGGGTCGCGAAGCCGTGCCATTCCGCCGGGTCGCTAGGGTGGTTAGTCGTGACTTCTGGGCAAAAACCGACTGGCGGGGGACAGCCGACGCTGTGGGCGGTTTCCGATCTACACACCGGTCACCTCGGCAATAAGCCGGTCACCGAATCGCTGTACCCGTCGTCGCCGGACGATTGGTTGATCGTCGCCGGTGACGTCGCCGAACGCACCGATGAGATTCGCTGGGCGCTGGACCTGCTGCGGCGGCGGTTCGCCAAAGTGATCTGGGTGCCCGGCAACCACGAGCTGTGGACCACCACCCGCGATCCGATGCAGATCTTCGGCCGTGCGCGTTACGACTACCTGGTCAACATGTGCGACCAGATGGGCGTTGTCACCCCCGAGCATCCGTTCCCGGTGTGGACCGAACGCGGTGGCCCCGCCACGATCGTGCCGATGTTCTTGCTCTACGACTACTCCTTCTTGCCCCAAGGGGCGACGAGTAAAGCCGAGGGCATGGCCATCGCGCGCGAGCGCAATGTGGTTGCCACCGACGAATTCCTGCTTTCATCGGAGCCGTATGCCACTCGCGAGGCCTGGTGCCAGGAACGAGTCGCCAGCACCCGCGCTCGTCTCGAACAGCTCGACTGGATGACGCCGAGTGTGCTGGTGAACCACTTTCCGTTGGTGCGAGACCCCTGCGACGCGTTGTTCTACCCGGAATTCGCGCTGTGGTGCGGAACCACCAAGACCGCGGATTGGCACACCCGCTACAACGCCGCCTGTTCGGTCTACGGCCACCTGCACATCCCGCGAACCACCTGGTACGACGGCGTGCGTTTCGAGGAAGTGTCGGTCGGTTACCCGCGCGAGTGGAGGCGCCGCAAGCCGCCCAGCTGGCTGCGGCAGGTGTTACCCGATCCGGAATACCCGCCGGGCTATCTCAACGATTTCGGCGGTCACTTCGCGATCACCGACGAGATGCGGGAACAGTCTGCGAAGTTCCGGGAGCGATTGCGCCAACGGCAGGCATGATGACCGGGCACATGCTGGTGCCGTCGGTGCTGCCGGACACCGCGGCACAGGATTTGGCGTACTCGGAGCTGTACTCCGACCCGCCCGACCTTGCCCCCTTGCCCGAAGAGGAACCGTTGATCGCCAAATCGGTTGCCAAGCGGCGCAACGAGTTCATCACCGTCCGGCACTGCGCCCGCATCGCGCTGGGTCAGCTCGGCGTACCGCCGGTCCCGATCCTCAAGGGCGACAAGGGAGAACCGTGTTGGCCCGACGGCGTGGTAGGCAGCCTCACTCACTGCACCGGCTACCGTGGCGCGGTGGTCGGGCGCAGCACCGTGGTGCGTTCGGTGGGCATCGACGCCGAACCCCACGACGTGTTGCCGAACGGGGTGCTGGACGCGATCAGCCTGCCTGAGGAGCGCAGCGAGATACCCCGCGAGATGCCGGTGGGTCTGCATTGGGACCGAATTCTGTTCTGCGCAAAAGAGGCAACGTACAAGGCGTGGTTTCCGCTCACCAAGAGATGGCTCGGTTTCGAGGACGCCCACATCACTTTCGCCGTCGACGGCCACGGATCTGCGGGCGGGTTCGTCTCGCGCATCCTGATCGACCCGGCCGCATTGGCGGGTCCACCGCTGACCGCGCTACGAGGGCGGTGGTCGGTCGAGCGCGGACTGGTGCTCACCGCGATCGTGCTATGAGCCTGACTGGGCCCGGAATCGTCGTCGTCGACAAACCGGCCGGCATGACCAGCCACGACGTGGTGGGACGGTGTCGCCGGATCTTTTCCACCCGCAAGGTGGGACACGCGGGGACCTTGGACCCCATGGCCACTGGTGTGCTCGTGATCGGGATCGATCGTGCCACCAAGATCCTGGGCCTGCTCACGGCCACCTCGAAGTCGTATTCCGCCACCATCCGACTGGGCCAGACGACCTCCACCGAGGACGCCGAAGGCGAACTGCTGCAAAGCGTTTCGGCTGAGCATCTGACACTCGAGGCGATCGAAGCTGCGATCGCGGGGTTGCGCGGCGAGATCAGCCAGGTGCCGTCTGCGGTCAGCGCCATCAAGGTTGGCGGCCGTCGGGCATATCAGCTGGTCCGCGAGGGGCACGAGGTCGCGCTAGAAGCCCGGCCGGTACGCATCGACCGGTTCGAGACGCTGGCGGTTCGGCATGCACCCGACGGCTTCGTCGATCTCGACGTGGAGGTCGACTGCTCTTCGGGAACCTATATCCGCGCGCTGGCCCGCGACGTCGGCGCCGCACTCGGGGTGGGTGGGCACCTGACGTCGTTGCGGCGCACCCGCGTCGGACGCTTCGGGCTGGACCAGGCGCGCACACTCGATGATTTGGCGGAGCGCGATGCCTCTTCCAGGCTGAGCCTGAGTCTCGACGAGGCGTGCCTGCTGATGTTCCCGCGCCGCGACCTGACCGCCGAGGAGGTCGAAGCGACCGGTAATGGCCGCCCTCTTGCCGCGGCCGGGATCGATGGCGTTTATGCCGCCAGCGACGCCGAAGGCAGGGTGATAGCGCTGTTGCGCGACGAGGGCTCGCGGACCAAGTCGGTGGTNNGCCCGTCGACCTTATAGAGAACCCCGGCGAACAGCCTGGCTCGGCCAGGTTGCACACTGGCTGAGGGTTCAGCTTTCGCAAGCCGTTCGGAAGGGGCGCAGCATGTCCAGCAAAGGGTCCAACAAGGTCTACGTCGTCGGCGTTGGCATGACGAAGTTCGAGAAGCCGGGCCGCCGCGAGGGCTGGGACTACCCGGACATGGCAAGGGAGTCGGGGACTAAAGCGCTCCAGGACGCCGGCGTCGACTACAGCGAGATCGAACAGGGTTATGTCGGATACGTCTACGGCGAATCGACGGCGGGGCAGCGGGCGCTCTACGAACTGGGCTTGACCGGCATTCCCGTCATCAACGTCAACAACAATTGCTCGACCGGATCCACCGCCCTCTTCATGGCTGCGCAGGTGATTCGTGGCGGATTGGCCGACTGCACCATCGCTCTGGGGTTCGAGAAGATGAAACCCGGATCGCTCGCGACAACCTACGAAGACCGCACCAACCCGATGGACAAGCACGTCACGGCGATGGCCGAGATCAGCGAGTTCGCCTTTCCGGCCGCGCCCTGGATGTTCGGGGCCGCCGGGCGCGAACACATGTTGCAGTACGGCACCACCGCAGAGCACTTCGCCAAGATCGGCCACAAAAACCACAAGCACTCGGTGAACAACCCGTATGCGCAATTCCAAGAGGAATACAGCCTCGACGACATTCTGGCGGCGAAGATGATCTACGACCCGCTCACCAAGCTGCAGTGCTCACCGACGTCGGACGGTTCGGGCGCGGCGATCCTGGCCTCGGAGGGCTTCGTCGAAAGCCATGGATTGGCCGGCCAAGCGGTGGAGATCGTCGGGCAGGCAATGACGACAGACTTCAGGTCGACGTTCGACGGAAGCGCCAAAGGACTCATCGGTCACGATATGAATATGCAAGCGGCACAGAGCGTCTACGACCAATCCGGACTCGGTCCCGAGGACTTCCAAGTGATCGAACTGCACGACTGTTTTTCGGCTAACGAGCTGCTGCTCTACGAGGCTCTTGGCCTGTGCGGTCCGGGCGAGGCAGGCAAACTGATCGACAACGGCGAGACCACCTACGGCGGACGCTGGGTGGTCAATCCGTCCGGTGGCCTGATCTCGAAGGGGCATCCGCTGGGCGCGACGGGGCTGGCGCAGTGCGCCGAACTGAATTGGCAACTCCGTGGCGCCGCTGACAAGCGCCAGGTCGACAACGTAACCGCCGCATTGCAACACAACATCGGGCTGGGCGGCGCGGCCGTGGTCACGGCATACCAGCGCGCCGAGCGCTGAGCCGGCCAGGAAAAAGACAATGTTTGAGTGGTCCGACACCGACCTGATGGTCCGGGATGCGGTTCGTCAGTTCGTCGA
>PLSK01000286.1 GCA_003165155.1 Mycobacterium sp.
GAACTTCTGCGTGGGCCCCGTCTCTCGAGCGGTGACCATCGCGAAATCCTTGCCCGGATCCCACTGCCCGTCGGTCATCATGCCTTCGCCCCAGTGCTGGAAGCCCCCGCCGAAGTCGTAGCCGGCGCAGAAAGCTCGGCCGGCACCGCGCAGCACGATGACTTTGATGTTTTGATCCCGCTCGGCCAGGCCGACGGCGCCCTCGATCTCGTCCGGCATGGGCGGGACGATGGTGTTGAGCTGGTCCGGCCGATTCAACGTGATGGTTGCGACCGCGCCCGCCGTCCCATAGAGCAGCGTCTCGAACTGAGCATTCGAATTCGCAGAGGTCATAGCGGCGGCCGGTTCAGTTATCCAGTGTGTAGACGAGCAAAAAGCGCAGGTACAGGTATGTGAGCCAGCCAGGCGGCAGCGCGACTCGCGCCACGGCAACGGCCTGGTCATCGAGCCTGGCCAGCGCCGAGCGATACGCAGCGCTGCTTGGCCTTCCTATTGAGTAATACCGGGCAGACAGAGCGACGTGTAAGGCCAGCACTAGCTTGCCGGGGCGGCTATACGGCAGCTCTTCGAACACAATGACGCTGCGCCGGGCGACGCGATGACATTCCCGAGCCAGGGCCAGTGGATCGTCGGCGTGATGCAGCGCGAAACTCAGCACAATGTGGTCAAACGATTTGTCCGGGAAAGGAATTGATGTGCCATCGAAGTTACTGAAGGCGATTGGCGACACCCGCGCATCCCTGATGTCCACGCCAGTCGGATCGACGCCGTACATTTCCCGCAACTGGTTGGCGAGAAATCCTGTGCCGCATCCGACATCGAGAATGCTGTCGCCTCGATCGAGGTGGCCGGCGACCATGTCGGCTTGGCGCCGGTTCCTAGCCCTGATGGATGCCTTGACAATCGATACCTGGGATAACGATTGACGCAATGTCGAGAGTTGGCTCTGCGTCATTTCTTTTTCATCTCTTCGCCGGGTGGATCCGGCTCACGATCGTCCGGGCTCAGCGCGTAGATGCGTTCGCCGATCTTGAGGTACGGCGTAGACAAATAGGCCGAGCCGGCAACGATAGCGGCGAAGAACAAACTCACCAGAACGGCGTTCGGCCAGATTTTGCCGACGCCGAGCGCAAAAAATAGGGTGCCGAAACCCGACGTCATCCAGTAGAAACGCCGGCCCCGCCCGCGACCGGGGACATAGCGGAAGCGTGCCTGCAGCGCTCCGGCCGCGATGAGGATCAGTCCGAGTATCAGCAAGCCGACTTCGATGCGATTTATTACAGACACGCGGGCGATCTTACGGCTGCGGTCAACCCCGGGACGCCAACATGCGATGCAAAAACGAGTAGCTCAGCGCGGATTTGAAGGCCAGTTGTTCGTTGTCCGCCGCGCCGGCGTGACCGCCCTCGATGTTCTCGTAGTACCAGATCCGATGGCCCGCGGCCTCAAGCGCCGCGACCATTTTTCGGGCGTGCCCGGGATGCACCCGGTCATCGCGGGTGGAGGTGGTGAACAGCACCGGCGGATACGTCCGGGTCGCCGAAATGTTTTGGTAGGGCGAGTATTCGGAGATGAACTCCCAGTCGTTCGGGTTGTCCGGGTCGCCATACTCGGCCACCCACGAGGCGCCGGCCAGTAATAGGTGGTAACGCTTCATGTCCAGCAGTGGCACAGAGCAGACCAGCGCGCCGAATTTTTCCGGGTATTTGGTCAACATGATGCCCATCAACAGCCCACCGTTGCTGCCGCCCTGTGCTCCGAGCTGCTCGACGGTGGTGATGCCGCGGTCGACCAAATCGGTTGCGACCGCGGCAAAGTCTTCGGCCACCTTGTGCCTGCCCGCACGCATTGCCTGCGTGTGCCAGCTGGGCCCGTATTCCCCGCCGCCGCGGATGTTGGCCAGCACATAGGTGCCGCCGCGGGCCAACCACAGCCGGCCCAGCACGCCGCTGTACCCGGGCGTAAGCGAGGTCTCGAATCCGCCGTAGCCGTTTAGCAGCGTGGGGCCGGGACCGTCGGATTCAGGGGGGCGAACCACAAAGTACGGAATCGACGTTCCGTCCTCCGAGGCCACGAAATATTGCTGCACATCCAGGTTTTCGGCGTCGAAAAAGGCCGGTGCTGACTTGACCTGCTCCAGCGGGCCGGCATCGGTACCGCGCAGCAACCGGGAGGGACTGTCGAATCCGCTGGAGTCGAGAAAGAATTCGTCGCCGGTGTCGTCGGCGGCGACAATCACGGTGTTGGTCGCCGCAGGGATCCCCAAAATAGGTTCGCGCCGCCAGCTGCCTGGTGTGACGATCTCGACCCGGCTGGCCACATCGGCCAGCGCGACGAGCAAGAGCCGGTCCCGCGTCCATGCGTACTGGTGCAGGCAGGTGTGCTCGTCGGGCTCGAAAATTATCTGAAACTCGCGTGCTCCGGCCATGAACTCGTCGTAGTTAGCGGCCAGCAGCGAGCCGGCCCGGTAGCTGTTGGCACCGACAGACCAGTCGGTGCGCAACTCGATCAACAGCCACTCGCGGTGAATCGACACACTGCTGGCGTCGGTGGGCACATCGATGGGGATCAGCTCCGAACCCCGAAGCTCGTATCTCTCGCTGTTCCAAAAATCGATCGAACGGGCCACGAAGGTGCGTTCGAAGCCCGGCGTCCGATCCGCGGAACCGCCGGCGCTGACGTCCGTGCGCGCCCCCTCGAAGATCGTTTCCGCATCCGCCAGTGGTGTGCCGCGCCGCCACCGCTTGACGATCCGCGGGTAGCCGGACTCGGTCAGCGAGTCGGGGCCGAAGTCGGTGCCTACCAGGACGGTATCCGGGCACGCCCAGCCGATTTGCGATTTGGCTTCCGGTAGCTCGAAGCCTTCGGTGACGAATTCGCGTGTCAGCATGTCGAATTCACGCACAATAACGGCATCGGAGCCGCCCGGGGAGAGGTTGACCAGGGCGCGGGTCAATTCAGGTTCGATGACGCTGGCGCCGGACCACACCCATTTCGTGTCGTCAACTCGCCCAAGTTCGTCTATGTCGATCAGCACGTCCCAATCGGGTGAGTCGGTGCGGTAACTGTCCAGGG
>PLSK01000055.1:0-1329 GCA_003165155.1 Mycobacterium sp.
TTCCGTCGACGGTGTGGCCTTCGGATGCGTATTCGAGGACGGCGACGCCCTTGGCGGGGTCGTGGTAGCCGGCCAGGTCGAAGCAGCGCTCCAGTTGGATCGCGGTCCCGTACGGGCGGTATAGCTCGGCGAGTGCCTGCCGGCCCTCGATGCGTGGCGGGTATCCGGGCACGGTGATCACATACTCGGTAACGACATCCTCGGCCATCAGGTCAAAGAAGTGCCCTGGAACGACTAGGCCCTGTAGTCCTTGCTCGATGATCCGGAAGAACGGGTCGAGAGCGGCGAAATCTTGCAGGTTCGCAATGGGGCTCTTCATCATTGCCTTTCTCACTTTCGTCGGGGTGGAACTATTTCTTCCACGCATGTGCTGCAAGGGCGGCGAAGTCGGCGAAGCTGATCGGCGGCCGTCCTGTGACGGTCAGCACGTCGTCGTTGGGTCGTGATCCGTTGCCGCTGGCGACTGTGGATGTATTGCTCATGACTCCATCCTCATAGCATCGGATGAGTGCTTCAATGATCTTGACGTTCATTTATTTGTGCAAGACGCTCATTGTGTGGATCTACTCCAAGAGCATCTCGTGCGTGCCCGCGCTTCGGGTGGCGTATTCGCGCGATCCGCTGCGGTGCCCCCGTGGGGATTGCGGTTACCGGGTGCGATCCAGTTGGCGGTCCACGCCGTCGTGCAGGGCACCGCGTGGCTCTGGGTCGACGGTGCGGGCAGCCCGGTCGAGCTGCGGCCAGGCGATCTGGCTCTGGTGCGCGGTGGCCCGGATCATTTCATCGCCCACGAGCCGGGTGCACCGTGCGTTCTGCACGAGGACTTTCGTTCGCTGCCAGAGGCCGACGAAACCGAATCACTGCAGCGCGTCTCGGTGTTTCTGTGCGGCGCGTATCGCTTCACCGGCGACATCGGGCAGGGCTTGGTCGATGCCCTTCCGCCGGTGCTCTCGCTGCCAGCCAGCATCGACGATCCCATCCACGCCGTGGTCGCGCTGTTGTCTCGGGAGATGCTGCACGAGCAGCCCGGAAGGCAGACGGTGCTCGACAGGCTGCTCGACGTGCTCGTCGTATATGGACTTCGAGCCGGACTGGACCGAAGCCCGACCCCACCGGCGTGGTTCCGCGCGGCATCAGATCCACGTCTGGCGCCGGTGCTTCACGCCATCCACGCTGAGCCCGAAAGAACATGGACTGTCGATGAATTCGCCAGGCTCGCCCATATGTCTCGGGCCACCTTTGCCCGCACATTCCAGCGGGTGCTCGGACAAACACCGATGAAGTACCTGACCGGCTGGCGCATGACACTGGCCCGCGACCTGCTACTCA
>PLSK01000055.1:1397-6601 GCA_003165155.1 Mycobacterium sp.
GTCGCCATCACCCTCATCCACAACTCTTGACAATCGCTCCGGCTATCCCGCGGTACTGGTCAAACTGGCCGAGATCGACGTCGCCGACCTCGAAGACCTCGTTACCGAAGCCCGGCTGACGCAGGCGCCCAAGAAGCTGGTGCAGGAGTTCCTGGCGTCAACGGAGCCGAAGGTCGATGACCCGTTGTAGGTCATCGATGCAGACCTGGACGGCGTCGGCCACCACCACTTCCCGTCGATCGCGGGCAACCGAGTGCAGTTCCTTGGCCAGCAGCCGTGCAGCGGCGACGTGCTGGATCGCCGCGATGGGTTCTTTTTCGGCGAGGTCGGTAGCCGCCACGAGCTCGGCGAACACCGCCGGCACGGTTGGGGGCAGCCAATTGTTTCCGTCCAGGGCGGCCGCGACCACACGCGCCAGCTGGAGCACCGAGACGGCGAGCAACGCCAGATGCAGGGCCTGATGATCGGCGGCCCGGACAGCGCCGCGCAGCCCCCATCGCCGCGGTGAAATCCGTACCACCTGGCGGGCCGTAGCGCGTGCCTGGATCAGCGCACCGACCTGTTCGTGCACCCGATCCACGGCTGGCAAGGGCCAGTCGGGCGCGGGTTCCCTGCGCCCGGCGGCGAAATCCGCTGTCCGAGAGAGCACACCGCGCAGCACGTCCAGCGCCGCAACGCGCGCCCTGCGCAGCAGTGTTAGCGGGTCGGCCGGGAACAGCAAGGCCGCGAAAATGATGGCCAGGCAACCGCCGATCAGGGCGTCGGCGATGCGTTCGTAACCGACACCACTGCGATATAGCGCCACCACCAGGATCGAGGAAACGACGGTCTGGTTGACGAACATCATTCCCTGTCCGACGTAGCCCTGGCCGATCAGGACCGCAGCGCTCAGCGCTATCAGCACCGTGAGAGCGACGGGGACGGTCCCGGTGCCTAGCAGGCCCACCACCGCAGTGCCGATCCCGATCCCCAGGGTCACGCCGATCATCATCTGGACGGCGCGCTGCGCGCGTAACACGTTGCTGATCGACAGGCACACCGCGGCGGAGATCGGCGCGAAGAACGGCTGCCGGTGCGCGAGTACGTCGTTGGCGATATACCAGGCCAGGCCCGACGCGACCGTTGTCTGCAGGACCGAGAACCACATGCCCTTGAGCCGCTGGACGCCGGCCAGCAGATTACCGGCCGTCCCAGTCAGCACACGCGGCATCGCTAGACGAACGAGACGCGCTGCAGCTCAAACACCGGAATCACCCGGCTGGTCTTGGCCTGATATTCGGCGAACCCCGGCGCCGCTGCGGTGATTTTCGGCCACAGCTCGTCGCGCTCGGCGGGCGGCAGTTCACGCGCCGCGGCATCGAATGCTTCCGTGCCGACCTCGATATGCGCCTGCGGTTTGGCCCGCAGATTGTGCACCCAGGCCGGATTGACCGGCGCGCCGGCATACGAGCCGATGATGATCAGCTGGCCGTCGATGCGGAAGTAGGCCAGCGGCGAGACCCGCGGTTGGCCCGACTTGGCGCCGGTCGTGGTGAGCAGCAACAGGTCGGCATTTTCGAATGGGCCAGTGCCCTTGCCGCCGTTGGACCGGAATTCGTCGATGAGATTCTGGTTGAAAGTCTGCAGGGCTGCTACGTCAGGAGTCTGTTCTTCAGCCATGGTGCCGCTCTCCCCCGCAAGCGGGAGGTGCCCCCACGTCGTCGGTTCGCTCTGCATCGTCGTCGTCACGCATACCCGGTCAAACCTCCTTGGGTTTGGCATCTATTCCGGACTCCTTGCGCTGCTGGGCCGTGATTGGCGCGGGAGCATCGGTAAGCGGGTCGACGCCACCGCCGGTCTTCGGGAACGCGATTACCTCGCGGATCGAGTCCACTCCGGNNAGGAATCCGAACTTCTCTTCCGCCTCGGCCTTGTCCAGGCCCATAATCGCGAACACTCGCTCCTGGATGTCGCGGCGGTGGATACGAATCGAGCCGCCACCGATTTCGTTGCCGTTGCAGACGATGTCGTACGCGTCGGCCAGCACGCCGCCGGGATCGCTGACTAAGACGTCTACGACGTCAACTTCCTGTCGTTTAGGCGAGGTGAACGCATGGTGCACCGCGGTCCATGCCCCCGAGCCGACCGCCACGTCACCGGCGGCTGTGGCGTCACCGGCGGGCTCGAACAGGGGCGGGTCGACCACCCAGACGAACGCCCACGCGCTGGGGTCGATGAGGTTGAGCCGACTGGCGATCTCGCCGCGGGCCGCGCCCAGCAGCGCCCGTGACGCCTTCGGCGGACCCGCCGAGAAGAAGATGCAGTCCCCGGGCTTGGCCCCGACATGCCCGGCCAGACCGTCGCGTTCGGCGTCAGACAGGTTCTTGGCCACCGGTCCGCCCAGCGCGCCTCCAGATGACGACTCGTCGACCAGCACGTAGGCCAGTCCGCGGTGTCCGCGTTGCTTGGCCCATTCCTGCCAGCCGTCCAGCGTTCGCCGCGGCTGCGATGCCCCGCCGGGCATCACGACCGCGCCGACGTACGGCGCCTGGAAGACGCGGAATGTGGTGTCTTTGAAGAACTCTGTGCACTCGACGAGCTCCAACCCGAACCGCATGTCCGGCTTATCGGAGCCGAACCGCCGCATGGCGTCCGCGTAGGTGATCCGCGGTATCGGCGTCGGAACCTGATAGCCGATCAGCCCCCACAACGCGGTCAGGATCTGCTCGGAGATGGCGATGATGTCCTCGGCGTCGACGAAGCTCATCTCCATGTCGAGCTGGGTGAATTCGGGCTGCCGGTCGGCGCGGAAGTCCTCGTCGCGGTAGCAGCGCGCGATCTGGTAGTAGCGCTCCATCCCGGCCACCATCAGCAACTGCTTGAACAGCTGCGGGCTCTGCGGCAGCGCGTAGAACGACCCCGGCCGCAGCCGGGCCGGCACCAGGAAGTCGCGCGCTCCCTCCGGCGTGGAGCGGGTGATGGTCGGTGTCTCGATCTCGACGAAGTCCTGGCCCGCCAGCACCGAACGGGCCGCCGCGTTCACCTTGGAGCGCAACCGAATTGCCGCAGCCGGACCATCGCGGCGCAGATCGAGGTAACGGTACTTCAACCGCATTTCCTCGCCCGCGGGCTCGTCGAGCTGGAACGGCAGTGCCGCGCTCTCCCCGAGCACGGTCAGTGATGTGGCGTTGACCTCGATTTCGCCGGTGGCGATCTCGGCGTTGGCGTTGCCTTCGGGCCGGATCTCGACGACGCCCTGGACCGCGACACAGAACTCGGCGCGCAGCCGGTGCGCCTGTGCCAGCACGTCAGTGGCGCGGAACACGACCTGTGCCACGCCCGAGGCGTCCCGCAGATCGATGAAAATGACACCGCCGTGGTCTCGGCGTCGAGCCACCCAGCCGGCCAGCGTCACCTGCTTTCCGGCGTCGCTACCCCTCAGCGAACCAGCGGCGTGGCTGCGCAGCACAAACACACTCCCTTTTAGGCTTGAATGACTCGTCAGTCTAGAGGGCGGTAATTTCGGAGCTATCACCACCGACATCGCAAACATCGCACTAGTGGGTCCCGGCGCCGTCGGAACGACGGTCGCCGCGCTGCTGCACGAGGCCGGGCATCCAGTACTGGTCTGTGGGCGCACCGCCCGCGACAACATCGAACTGCGGCCTGACGGCAAAGATCCGATCGTGGTGCCCGGTCCGGTACACACCGATCCCGGTGAGGTGATCGGCCCGGTCGATCTTGTGGTGCTGGCGGTCAAAGCCACCCAGAACGACGACGCGGCCGGCTGGCTGGCCCGGCTGTGCGGCGAGCACACCATCGTCANNAGCTGCTGCGCGCCGCCGGCTGCAGGGTGGACTGTGACCCTGACTTCGTCACGGCGTCCTGGCGCAAGCTGCTCACCAACGCGCTGGCCGGGTTCATGGCGCTGTCCGGGCGGCGGTCCGGAATGTTCCGCCGCGACGACGTCACCGAGCTGTCGCGCCGCTATGTCACCGAATGCGTGTCCGTAGCACGGGCAGAGGGCGCCCAGCTGCCCGACAGCGTAATCGACGAGATGGCCGGCCTATTCCGGCACGCTCCGGAAGACATGGGCACCTCGATACTGACCGACCGGGAAAATCACCGGCCAATGGAATGGGACATCCGCAACGGGGTGATCATCCGCAAGGCGCGCGCCCACGGTCTGGCGACGCCGATCAGCGACGTCGTGGTGCCGCTGCTGGCGGCGGCCGGCGACGGCCCCGGTTAGTTTGTTCGCCATGCCGCCGGAGGGTGTGCAAAGCTGGCTCCGTGACCTTTAACGAGGGTATGCAGATCGACACCAGCACCGCGTCGTCGTCCGGCGGCGGTGGGGGGCGTATTGCGCTGGGAGGTGGCCTCGGCGGACTGCTGATCGTGGTGATCGCGATGTTCCTCGGGGTTGATCCCGGTCCCATCGTCAGCCAGCAGCAGGCGGGCTATAGCAACGACGTGGCGCCCGGTTTCGACTTGGACCAGTGCAAAAGCGGGGCCGACGCCAACAAATATGTGCAGTGCCGCGTGGTGGCCACCGGCAATTCCGTGGACGCGGTCTGGCATCAGCTGATGCCGAAATACACCCGTCCGCATCTACGGCTTTTCAGCGGATCGGTCGACACCGGCTGCGGACCCGCGACGACTGCGGTCGGACCGTTCTACTGCCCAGTGGACCAGACGGCCTATTTCGACACCGAGTTCTTCAAGGAGCTGGTCGACCGATTCGGTTCCAGCGGAGGACCGTTCGCGCAGGAGTACGTGGTCGCTCACGAGTACGGCCACCACGTGCAACAACTGCAGGGAAACCTGGGCCGCGCCCAGCAAGGTGCGCAGGGGGCTAACGGCAACGGCGTGCGGACCGAACTGCAGGCCGACTGCTATGCCGGCATCTGGGCGCACTACGCCTCGACTGTCAAGCAGCAGAGCACGGGCGTGCCCTACCTGCAGCCGTTGAGCGACAACGACATCCGCGATGCCCTCTCCGCGGCGGCGTCGGTGGGCGATGACCGCATTCAGAAGGCCTCGACCGGGCGCATCAACCCGGAGTCCTGGACACACGGTTCGTCCGCGGAACGGCAGAAGTGGTTCACCATCGGCTATCAGACCGGTGACCCGAACAAGTGCGACACCTTCAGCGCCGGGGCCCTCGGCTAAGAGTTGACGGAGTTGTTGTTCTCCTACGGCACACTGCGGCAGCCGGAGGTCCA
>PLSK01000055.1:6622-9732 GCA_003165155.1 Mycobacterium sp.
CTACGTGTTCGCCGATTAACCCTTACCAGGGTCGCGTTGCACACGTGACGGCGGAGGTGGCGTCTTGCCGCACGACCACCTGACCGTCCACTGCGATCTCGCAGTGGAATGCGGCAGGGCCGTTACCAGAATCCGGCCAATGCAGAATGCCACTGGCGGTGACGATCGCCCACTGGTTCGGGTTTGTCAGAGTCGCCGTGTAAGTGACCGGTTGTCCGCCGGTGACCGGGGCCTGCACGTTGTTCATGTACTTCGACGAGTCCGCGTTGTAGGCCGCCTGACTGGGCGGATCGGAGTTCATGTACGCAACGGTGGCGGTCAGGGTATTGGGGCTCGTCACCGTATAGGTCACCTGGTGGCCGGCCGGGTCCGCGGTCCCCACGGCCGGGGCGCCGACTCCCAACGCCGCAGTCGACGTTGCCACCGCGACCCAGGTGGCCAGTTTCCGCAGGTTCCGCATAATAAAAACGCTACCGGATCCGTAGCGCACTCCGGTATGAAGTCATGAATGACTGACGAGCCGGAACAGACCGGCGGCGCAGAACCCCCCGCACCGGGCATCACCCGACGCAGGGTCGTGATCACGGGCGCAGCCTCGGCGGCGCTGGGTGCGGGCATAGCCGGCGGGGCGGTGCTGATCCGATCGCACCCTCGCGGCCCCGGCTTCTGGTACCAGCCGAACCGGAACGGCGCGCCGCCGGTGGGCGGCGTGCATCTGCAATTCGGCAAGAACGCCGGTACCGAAGCGGTGGTGTCATGGCACACCACCGACGCCGTGAGCAATCCGCGGGTCATGCTGGGCACGCCGACATCCGGCTTCGGTCAAACCGTGGCAGCCGAGACCCGAACCTACCGAGACGCGGAGTCCCACAACGAGGTTCGCGTCAACCACGCTCGGCTGACCAACCTCACCCCGGATACCGACTACGTATACGCCGCGGTACACGACGGTGCCGACCCCGCGCTGGGCACCCTAAGAACCGCGCCATCGGGACGAAACCCACTGCGCTTCACCAGTTTCGGCGATCAATCCACCCCGATGCTGCACATGCTGCCCGACGGCAAGCTAGGCACTGACAACATCGGGTCGCCGGCGGCCGGCGATATCACCGCGGCGATCGAACGCATTGGCCCGCTGTTCAACCTCGTCAACGGCGACCTCTGCTACGCCANNCGCGGTACCGGCCCTGGATGCCCGCTGCCGGCAATCACGAGAACGAATTGGGCAACGGGCCGGTCGGTTACGGCGCCTACCAGACGTACTTCGCAGTGCCCGACTCCGGAGCCAGCGCCGAGTTGCGCGGGCTGTGGTACTCGTTCACCGCCGGCTCGGTGCGGGTAATCAGCCTGAGCAATGACGACGTGGCCTTCCAGGATGGCGGCAACTCCTACGTGCACGGCTACTCGGGTGGAGAGCAAAAGCGTTGGCTTGCTGCTGAACTTGCCGACGCGCGCCGCGATCGCGACGTCGACTGGGTGGTCGTTTGCATGCACCAGACGGCCGTCTCCACGACCGACCAGACCAATGGCGCCGATCTCGGGATCCGCGAGGAGTGGCTGCCGTTGTTCGACCAGTTCCAGGTCGACCTGGTGCTGTGCGGCCACGAACACCACTACGAACGGTCACATCCGTTGCGCGGAGCGCAAAACACCGATACCCGAACGCCGATACCCGTCGACACCCGCAGCGACCTCATCGACGCGACAAAGGGAACCGTGCACCTCGTCATCGGCGGCGGCGGCACGTCCTCGCCGAGCAACGCGCGGTTCTTCCCCCAACCTAGGTGCCGGGTGTTGACCGGAGTCGGCCCTTTTGATCCCGCGATCGGGCGCAAGCCCCCGATCTATGTTTTGGAAGACGCGCCGTGGTCGGCGTTTCGCGACCGCGACAATCCCTACGGTTTTGCGGCGTTCGACGTCGACCCGGGGCAACCCGGCGGCAACACGTCGATCAAAGCGACGCACTACGCGCTGAACGGACTGTTCGGCGCGGTTACGGTGGTGGACGAGTTCACCCTCACCAAGCCGCGCGGCGACAACGCCGGCTAGCTCAAAACAGCGCCTGCTGGACGGGTTCCGGCGACACAGCCGCTTCGGCTGCCTGTGGGAACGGCCGATGGTCACCCGCCAGCCGATGCTTCGCGATCAACGGCGCGGCCCGCTCGCGCAGCATCTCGCGGTAGCTCGGCGGCAGATACGCTCCGCGCCGGTACAACTCGCGGTAGCGGCCGACAAGATCCGGATGCGAACCAGCCAGCCACGCCATAAACCAGCCGCGGGTCGAGCCACGCAGATGCAGGCCGAAAACCGTTGCGCCGCTGGCGCCGGCGGCCGCGATCTGACCCAGGAGCCGGTCCAGGTGCTCGACGGAATCGGTGAGGTGCGGCAGCACCGGTGCAACCATCACATGACAATCCAGCCCGGCGTCGCGGATTGCCCTGATGAGGCCCAGGCGGGCCTGCGGTGTCGGCGTGCCGGGTTCGACGTCGCGGTGCAACTCAGCATCGCCCACCGCCAACGACACGGCGACCGACACCGGAACCTGCTGTGCCGCTTGACTGATCAGCGGCAGGTCGCGGTGCAGCAGAGTGCCCTTGGTCAGGATTGACAGCGGCGTTCCCGATTCCGCGAGCGCACCGATGATGCCCGGCATCAACGCGTATCGGCCCTCCGCGCGCTGGTAGGGATCGGTGTTGGTGCCCAGCGCGACGGTCTCTCGCCCCCAGGACGCCCGGCGTAGTTCCCGGCGCAGGACTTCGGCGACGTTGGTCTTCACTACCACCTGGGTATCGAAGTCGTCGCCAGGGTCGAAGTCCAGATATTCGTGAGTGGGGCGCGCGAAACAATAGCGGCAGCCATGCGAGCAGCCGCGGTAGCCGTTGACGGTGTAGCGAAATGGCAGCGCGGCAGCGTCCGGCACCTTGTTGAGCGCGGACTTGCACAGCACCTCGTGAAAGGTGATGCCCTCGAACTGCGGCGCCCGAACGCTTCGAACGAAGCCGATCCGCTGCAGCCCCGGTAGCGCGCCGTCATCGACGGGTTTCCCGTTGACCGCGACAGCCTGGCTACCCCATCGCATTGCTCCATTCGAACAATAGTTCGAAGCGATG
>PLSK01000268.1 GCA_003165155.1 Mycobacterium sp.
CGACGGTGATGTGGTCGAGTTCCGACACGGAGCAACCACAAAGCCGGCGAAGTAGGGCGGTCCACCACGGGCGCTCTCCGGCCAAACCGAGAGAGGGGCCCCATGACCACCACCCACGACGACAACGCGACCACCTGGCGAGACTTAGCCGATGACCTGACGTTCGATCAGCTCGGCTTCATGCTCAATTTCGAGAAGGTCGCCCTCGGCGATCCCGCGGCGGTCGCCGAGCATCTTCTGGAAACCGCGCGCGACCACGTCCGACAGAACAAGGTCGACGCCGAGCGGTTCGGGCATCTCCCCAAGCCGGCCGGTGCGGAAAAAGTCTTTCACTGGGACGACGACGGCGACGGAAATTGGACGCGGCAATTCGGCGGAACGAGCGCAGTCATTGAGCGCGCCGGGTCGAAGGATCCGCACTGGAACCGGCTTGATATCGGCGTCGAAGGTGTGCAACGCGAGGACGGCACTGTGGAGCGGTATGTCCACCTCTACTCCAACGGCACCGAGTTCACGTCCGTTGAGCTTCGTGCGCTCGCGTCGACGGCTACCCGCATGGCCGACGAGTTGGACCGGCTGCGATGAACACGGCCAACCGCGCGCGGATCGCCCGGAAACGCGCGCAGCGCCTCGGCCTGCAACTGACACAACGCGGCACCGTGTTCACCCTTCGCGACGCGGACGACGTCACCCTGTCTCTGGGGCCGCTGGGCGTCGTCGATGCCTACATGATCGAGCGGATAAAGCCGCGACCGCCAGGGCCGGCCAGAAGCACACGCCCACCCGAGTCGTGGCGGCGCGATGTCAGCGACTACCTGCTTACCTTGTCCGCGGCTGGCCAGCGAGAAGCGACCATCCGACACCGGCACAGCATCCTGTGCATGGCCGGGCGGGGGCTGCAATGCCCACCCCCGCAGGTCACCGCCGAGAAGCTGCTGGACTGGCTTGGCCGGCAACAACACCTATCACCGGAGGCCCGCCACGGCTACCGCAGCACGCTGCGCGGGTTCTTCTCCTGGATGTACGGCTGTGGCCGGATCCCGGTCTACCTTGGCGACGCGCTCCCACGGGTGCGAGTACCCAAAGCGCAGCCGCGACCCGCCAGCGACGACGCATGGCAGGCCGCGCTAGCGAACGCCGATCGGCGGACAGAATTGATGCTGCGATTAGCAGCTGAGGCCGGGCTACGTCGCGCCGAGATCGCTCAAGTTCATTCGAGCCACCTAGACGGCGATAGCAGGCAAATCCTGATACACGGCAAGGGCGGAAAACAACGGATCGTTCCCATCAGCGACCACCTCGTCTATCTGATTCGCGAGAGAGGCGCCGGTTGGTTGTTCCCCAACGGCGTGGCTGGGCATCTGACAGCGGATCGTGTCGGCAGATTGATCGCGGATGCCCTGCCGGGCGACTGGACCGCTCATACCCTGCGCCACCGATTCGCCAGCCGCGCCTACCGTGGCAGCCGCAACCTGAGAGCCGTGCAGCGGCTCCTCGGCCACGAATCAGTTCTCTCCACTGAGCGGTACACCGCGGTGGACGATGACGAGATCCGCGCAGCGGCAGCGAGCGCGTGGTGACCGCGGTGCTGCGGCTGGTCCGCGACGATGACGGCGACGGTGGCCTGCCGCCGTTGGAAGCTTTTGAGATTCAGATGCGCGGCGCCGGCCGATCACCGCGCTACATCTGCCACGTCCTGAGCACCCTGGCGCACTTACAGGAGCACAGCGGGAAAGCGGTCAGCGAGATCGGGCCGATTGCGTGCCTCCTTCGACCCACTAGGGTCGAAGGTCACTCAACTGGCGGACGCTGGTCGTCACAGCTGTGCAGAAACGTTGTGAGGGAAGCCCAAACGGTCGGTCCAGATGCCTAACGGCGTATCAGGAAGACCACCAATATGATGACGAGTACCAGCACGACTGTGCCAATGCCGATGTACATGTTCTCTCCTCTGTTCGCGCGATAGTCATCACATGTGACCGCAGGTCAGCCGGATGGAAGCTATAAGGGGCGTGCGGACACGCGGTTATTTACTTCTGCTTGAAGGCGTCCTTGACCTTCTCGCCGGCGTCTTTGAGGTTCGACTTCGTCTGGTCGCGCTTGCCCTCATTTTCAGTGCTCTTGTCGCCAGTGACCTTGCCGACCGTTTCCTTGACCTTGCCGCCAATCTCGTCGATCTTGTTCTTCGCCTTATCCTCAGCACCCATAGCGTCTTGTCCTCCCCGAAGGTGGGAATCGACCTTGGGCGGCCGAAACCTCAGCCCGACGGTAACCCGCGAGCCGGGAGCGCATTAGGGTCAAAAGACCCCCGCCGACGCATAGCGGAAGAAAAAGCGACTCAAAGTCCGAATTGGTGGATACGCTCTTCCAACGACATGTCAACGTGTCGGCACATATCTGAATAAGGGACCGACCTGGCGTGATCGCCTGCGATGGGCGGCGGTGGCCGCTGCCGTCCTGTTACCAGTGACTGCGATTGTTTTGCTGCTGGTGCTGTTGTACGACGCTCACAACTCCCCAACTAACGATCATGCTGCGCCCAGCACTGCGCCGATTGTCACCACTGTGATCGCGCAACAGCCCTCGTCCCAGGTCGTCGTAGTGCCGGCGTCCTCACCACCCATCGCTGCGCTTCCTACGGCAACGAAACCGGCGTTGCCAGTTGCCATCGAAGGATCATCCTGTCGACTCTGGAGCACACCGACAGTTGACCCAGACGGCGTACCTGTCTACTGCGCCTTATTCCCGGAGATGCCCATGACCGCCTTTTGGTCGCGCACACCCGGACCGGTGGCGTGGCCGACAATCGGTGGCGGACGGGTTCCCGACCAAGCCGGGTCCTACCCCTGGGTGGTGGTGTGCGAACAACAGACCGGCCGCACATACAACTATTGCGAGAGCGCCATCGCGCAGGCCACGTACCAAGGCGATGGCCTGATACCGGTTGGCTGAGAGGATCTGATCGCGATGCCGTTGATTCTGTTGCTGATCGTGGCGGCGGTGGTGTTCAAGTTCGCATGGCTCGTGGGCGCCGTGGCCGCGACTGCCGCGGTCGGATGGGCGCTCGGCAAGTGGTTGGCGCACCGCGACGACACCGCGGCGACACGGCGCCGCAGCGAAGCCGACATCTGCGCCCGGGCCGACCGGCAACACGCCGCCGTCCTGGCCGGCGACGAGCTGGTAGGGGTCTACGGCGAATATCCGCCGGTACTTTGAGCGCGCCGGATGGGCACCCCCTAATTGCGTCAATCGCCAGTGGGGAGGCGCCAACACGCGGACTATAGGGTGAGCGCTCATGCGGTTAAAGGCGATCGCCGTCGTGAACATCGGCGGCCTGGTTGATCAACGGATTGAGCTTCCTGACGCACCATTGGTGGCCTTCGCTGGGCCCAACGGCACCGGCAAGTCCAAGCTTTTGGCGGCCATCATTGGGCTTTGGGCCGGCAGCCTCCCAACGCCAAGGGAGGCGAAAAAGGCTTCGGCGACGCTAGAGGTGGAGTTCACTGAGGAAGAGCAGGATGCCTTGACGTCTTTCTCGAATGACATGGGGTGGCCGCCACAATCTCAGCTCGTCAACACCGCCAAGCTGATCGCCACGCGCGTCGACGTCCGCGGGTTCGGCCGCAGTGCTGAACCGCAATTGCCCAAACTTACCGAGTTTGCTGGGAACGCTGCGTTTCTTCAGCGTCATGCCAGCCTCAACCCGGTCTATCTACCAGCGGAGCGGAGGTTGCTCGCGCCGGTCAGGGGCGCCACAGGCATCGACCTGGCGCAGTTGGCCGAGGAAGTTGCCTTCCAGCAGTCCCAAAAGTCGCGCCAGTCGATCCAGAACTATGGGCGTTTGGACGACCAAGAGTTCGAGCAGTTCGCAAAAGCGCTTTGTATAGCTGACACGTTGCCGGACGACCCGGCCGACGATTCGGTTAAGCCTATTTCTCGCGTGCAATGGCCTGAATTTCAGGAGACTGTCAACGAGCTTCTCCATCCGAAAAAGCTTTTACCGTTGACCAAGGCGCATCCCGACGAACTACGTATACAGACGGCAAACGGAGAAACTCATAAAGTCCCCGATCTCTCTAGCGGCGAGCGGCAAGCAATGGTCATTGTCAGTCGCGTTCTTCGTGCCGGAGCAGCGGAAAGTCTGGTTATCATCGACGAGCCGGATGCATACCTGCACCCGAATCTTAGTCAGCGCCTAATGCAAGCCCTTGAGCGAGGAATCGGTCAAACCGGGCAACTCATCATCGCCACCCACAGCCCGTCCATCCTTGACCGAGTGCCGCCAAGTGCCATCTTTCGGCTCGATTACGAACAGCCGGCTAAACCCTTGCTGGGGCAAACCGATCTTATCGAGCTGCACCGGAACACCGGCTTTCGAGCCAGTGCACTGACGCAGTCTGAGCTCCTTGTTGTGAGTGAGGGCGATCTCGAAGATGCCGTCCTAGAAGCTCTATTTCCCAAACTCTCTCGCGCTTCGTTGCAAAGCGGTCCCGGTCGAGCTGGTGTGCTTCAGCGGGTAAAGCATCTCCTTGATTACAACGTTCCCGTCTTGGGGATCATTGACCGCGATGTTCAGCCACCGGTAATCGGGTCCCCACTCGACGAGCACATCTTCATACTCCCGACCGCAGACCTAGAGGGTGCGTTTCTGTCCGACGATGCCGCGCTTCAGATAATGATCGACTCTGGTTTTGCGAAAGAGAATTACCGCGATTTGGATAAGTTAAAAGCCGAACGAGATCAGCTTTTTCACAGCCTACGCGACAACACGATCGCGGAGATTGCCCAGATCGAGCTTCGAAAAGAATTCGGCATCAAGTGGCCGGTGTCCAGGGGCGAAAATCCGATTGATCGATTGAGGGACGTCGCGGGCGCTCCTCCAAACCCGACCCCTGCGGACATTGAGGCGGCGATCAATGGGGCGACCGAGAAGTGGGAAGCGAGCAAAGCCAAACCATGGGAGATGGTTCGGGGTAAGTACATCCTCGGTGCTTTTACGAGCATGTGTACAGATTGGAAGTCGGGAAGCAGCCTGCTCGCTGCAGTCGCCAAGAGCCGGCCAAAACTTAACGCTCTGAACGACTTTCAAGAGAAAATCAACCTTCTCCTGCCCGAGTCGACACCGATTTCATCGGGCAGCTAGAGACCCTCTCCGCAATTATTCAATGATGCCGGCGGGTGTCTCAAACCCCAGCACCCGCGCCAGGTGCAAGTAGAGTTCCGGGGCCCCATTGAGCCCCGACTGTGTCGCGCACGGCCCGTACGTACACGCCTGCAAAGCTATGTAGTTGCTACATCCATTTGCACGGCCATTTGTGGCACACCTGCGTGTCGCCTTCTATATGACAGCAGTAACACACCATCGCTTCTTTCCCCTGGTCACGCAGGATGAACGAAGGGACAAGGGCGCCAGATTCGTCAGTGCAAAAGATCTCTGTAACTTTTCCGTTCGTGACGGACGCAAAGTAGCTGACGCGACCACTCTTCGCAATCAGATGGGGTCCATCTTTACTTAAATCTATTCCATCATCGACGGGGGTCGCAGCTTTGATGGCGTTCGCGATATTGGGCGGAAGATCTCCACTCAGCGAGAATGACGACATCCTTCAGGCCTCCTTCACTCGTGTCCGCTGGGACGCATCCGTCGGAGTGGCGGAGGCTTCGTGATCAGGATGCGCCGGGTCTGGTCGGATGCGCCAGAGGGCATCGGCGGGTGGTGTCACATTTGTGACAGGTGGAAGCAGAACCCCCGTTGACGGTCGACGAGAGGGCGGGGCGGCCCAGGACCAGTTACTGTCGGGCTCTCGCCTTAGAGTCGATGCGCATACCGATGAGGCGAGGAAATAGGAGGCGTCCATGACATCGCGAGACATGTCGAAGTATGCCGCGATGCGGCCTTACTTCTCCGTCGTCGCCGAAAGCCTAGACGGCCTGGTCGACGGCATCGATTTTTTCGATATGCACGCCGAGGATGTGGTCGTCGAGTACATCATCACGGTCCCGGGCTATCCGCGCAGAGTCGTCGGCCGCGACGCGCTGGCCGAGCTGTACTCCGATTACGGTGATTCGATCGTTCAGTCCGGCAGCAGCGACGTACACCGCTATTACGACCCCGAGCAGTCGGTCGTGGTTTTGGAATACACCATGCACGGCACGGTGGTGCGCAGCGGCGAGCCGTACGTTAACCGCTTCGTCTCGGTGATCACGGTCAAGGACCGAAAGATCGTGCACTGGCGCGATTACCTCGATCCGTTGGCGGTAATCGCTGCGTTCGGCGCAATGGAGGCGCCCGGTACACAAGGCGCCTAATAGTGTCGACGTCGCCGCGGTCCACCGCGACAACACTTTTCAGCGGTCGACGAGGAGCAGCCCAGCCTCGACCAGGAGCACATCGGCGCCGAGGTCTTTGCCAGCCCAATAACGCAGGATGTCGACGGGGTCGTAGAACTCGCTGCCGAGGTGTGCTGCGGCTTTCCCGGGCGCGGACTGGCCATCGTCGACTGCCGGCTAAAGCGAACCGCGCGCCTCGCACAATTTACCTTGGGCCTGACTATTTACGGTCGTGTGGATCAAGACATTCGAGGCTATTTCTGTCGCGTCGCTTCGGTGACCGCTTCGCGAAATTGTGCAGCAGAGAATCCCCAAATGTGTTGCTCGTGGACGAGTCTGCGCTGGATCTCGGCGCTGATGCCAAGTTGATTGATCAGGACTAGATGCAGCAACGCCCGCGTGATGTATTGGAGCCTGTACAGCGCCTTTTCGGGTATCTTCTCCTGCAGTTGGCCCGTATTGACGTGGCCTACCGCATTTCTTGCGTCGCGCAACCACCCAGCCCAGATGTCGACATTCGTGAGTAGTTCGTTGATTGCTTCGGGGTCCGCGGTTCCTGCTAGCGCTTTGTAGCGTTCGTTCAGACCGGGCCGGTTCTCGCCGATCTGATTCATCACCCATTGGCGCTGCTTCGCGCTGGCGACACCTTCGAGAAGCCCAATAACTTTATTTCGCAATGCATTTTGTAGCGGCGCTAGCGCCGCCTCGACTGTCTTCCGCGCTCCCCCTCTCCCAATTCCCTTCAATAACCGGGAGACAGTCTTCTTGAGAACATCGTGCTCGTCGGGGTCTACCGCAGTGCTGTCGGGGAACAGCGCAGCGTGGAATCCTTCGCCGGCCGCAGCGGCGTTGAACAGCCGCACCTCGTAGTAGCCGATCGGCTGGTAGTCCAGGCCAAGTAGCACATCGATTGAGAGCCCTATCTTTTGACGCAGATGGAACCAGCGGTCAATCAGGGTGCTGAAATCGAATTCGATGGTGTCGAGTGTGAATATGATGTTTTCTTCGTCGAGCGCCTGTGGTTCATCGTCAACATCGGTGGTTCCACGGAAGTAGAGGTCGACGGGATACGGAATCGGATGATCGTGATCGATGATGCTCAAGGTACGACTCATGATCCGCGCCGGGATTTGTGTGGCGACTGTCACTAGGTCCTGCATAGCCCTAGCGGGGTCCAGGAAGGCTCTCCACGGCTGCGGGGCTTCCGTTTGAACGCGGACTACGACTGTCTCGCTTGCCTGGTAGCGCCGACGGTCGGCATCGAGCTGAGGGACGAAGTCCCCCTTGATGTTCCAGTGCAGCCCTAGAGTTGCTTCGAGTGGCTCGGTCAATTGAGTTTGCAGCGGATCGGTCCAGTCCATCGTGAATTGGGTTCGCTCACTACTGTCCGGTCTGGCGACATACTCGGATTTGAGACCGGATTGGCCGGCAAACGCGGTGAGCCCCGTCATCTCGACTTCCAGGCAATGGAATACTGGCGCCGCGGCGTCCGGCAATTGAATTCCCACCATCGCCACGCGCGGTCGGCCGACTTCGAAAACGGTCCTGAGTTGGGCCATGACGATATGGCCGCCGTTGGTCGGGCCGACTTCTAGCAGCGTGATCTGTCTACCATCCGCGGCGCCGAAAACGACCGGTACGGGCTCGCCGAAGGAACCAAAAGTCAGGAGGTGGTCCGTGAGCTCGAGTCGCAGCCCGGTCACGTTGTCTATCCCAAGGACGCCGCCGACTTTCCGTTTTGGATCGTCAGGCAGCCACCATTGGCCGAAACACCGACGTATTAGTCCCACTATTTGCCCACCATATCCGGAGGGATCGTCACGATTTGGGTTGGTGCACAGGTGACGTTCAGCGAAGCAGGAGCAGGCGGTGGCGGTGCGAGAGCAGTCGTCGTGGTGGTCGTGGTGGTCGTGGTGGTCGTGGTGGTCGTGGTGGTGGAGTGTCCGGATCGATCGGAGAGCTCCACAACGACTGAGCCCGCGAGCAGCGCGATCGCGAGTACCTGAATCCAAAGGCTCCATGCGACGCGGGTGACGTTCTTGTTGTTGCTTTCCCGCAGGGATTTAGCGGTGTCTACTTGGCGCCGAACCCACATGAGCCGTGCGTTGTCCTCGGTCTTGTTCCACTTGTCCTCAGTAGTGAGGGCATCGAGAGTTTCATCGGCGATAACCGCGTATTCCGTGCCTTCGACCGCGACGAACACGGCTATCACTGCGGAGACCAGAAACGCCGCCAGCGAAGCCAGTAAAAGCCCCACGGCCCAACCGCTTTTGAATAGGTAGTCTTTTCCTGTAACTACGAAGATAACGCCGAATGTCAGGGTTAAGAGCGACGCACTGGCGGTGACGAGGGTGCTACCGCGGCCTTCGAGCGTCTTCTTCCGGTCAAATTCGGAGGCGACCACCGCGGCAGTGACCTGCTCGTAGATCTTCCCAGCAGCGGATGCCTCAGTCGTCACCGTCGCTCTTCACCCGGCTTTTGGATGCCGCCTTTCTGCTTTTGACTCTTGCCCCAGTCGTCCTCCTGCCAAGGCTTACGCTGTGGCTGCTGAGTGCTACCTCCACCGTCTTCACCAGACGATGGCTCAGAATTATCATTTCCGTCGTGACGGTCCATGGTGCGTGACTTTAACGTGCAAATCTGCTCACAGCCAGTGAACGGTTTCTACAATTTTTATTTACTCTCGTGCTTATTTACCTAGGGCTGGAATCTTCCTATCCGATTTCCGGTGGAGTTTGTTTGGCTTATCGCGATGACGTAAACCAACGCGGCGGCATTCTCTGCCTACGATCCTCGGATTGCGGCCTCCATCCGATTAAGGTTGGCACTGTCACCGAATCACGCCGAGCAGGGCAGCAAGCGGTTTGGCCTGTTCCGGGACCTCTATGGCGACCTGAGCGAGTTTTCACACCCGATGTCTAGGTCAATCTTCGCCGCGCTCAGGCCAACCGAGGAGGGTTTTCATTGGCAGCTAGGTCCGATGTTCAAGTACGACAACGATTTCCTTGTCGCATGCGGGCTGGTGGTTGAGATGGCCGAGGCCAACTCGCATCTGCTGCGTGAATACGCGGACGCTCGGGGCTGGCAGCCGCGCTAATTGCTGCTACGCCCGGTGAGCGCCCCGAACACCCGAGCAAGCCCTTCCACACTGAACTCTGGCTCCTCGATTACCGCCGCCGGCAGCGGCTGATGCGCCCAATGGGCCAAACGCGGCCCCAACGTCGCCTCGACCTACCGACATCTCTTCAAAGACACACCCGCCGACACCCGGCAGCCGTACCGGCACCGCTCACTCGTCGCCCCGGAAAACCCGCTTGGCGCTCACAGCGCACCGCCTTGGGATTGGCCGGGCCCGGATTCCTCAGCCGGGCCCGGCCGCCCGTCTCCTACGCTTTGGCTGTCGACACCATCAAGCGAAGGAGAAGCATGGAATTCATCACGTTCTTTGATCAAATCCCCGACGATCTGCCCATCACTCAGGCCATCGCGGACAGAGTCAAGGCGGAAGGTCTCGGGAAGCCCGCTGCCGCGGCTGGGCTGGCTCAGCTTCAGCTCGGAATCACCGGACTGTTCAGCGGACTGATGACGCTTGAGCGCGAGGTCAACACGCTCCGCGGCCTCATCGCAGGTCAGTGATTCCGAGGCGTAGGCGGAGATGGCTTCGCGATCGCCGAGCATCACGAGGCTGAACGCGGTTTCGATTTCCTCCCGCACGATGCGTCGGATGTCCGCCTCGGTCAGCTGCACGCCGCTGCTCATGTGGCCAACTCGGTGAGCTGGTCGCGCTCGTCGAGCACGAACGTCTTGCCGTGCTCGCCTCCGGCATAGGCAAACTGCGAGTGCGGCAGCCCGGCGTGCATCAATGCCTGCAGCAACTGCGACGACGACACCGGAACCGGCACGTGCGCAAGCAGATCGTCGAGGAATTCATCGGGCTTGCCCGGCGGTGGTGGCCAGCGCTGAAGCGACCGTTCACGGTCAGTGATCAACAGCTCCCGCAAGCCGCCCGTGGTGGCCGTGTTCGACATCCGACGCGGCATCAGGCACCCCTCCATCGTGTGTTCACGGCCCGTCGCGCCTGATTCACGCCCGACACAATGCCGATGCCCGGCGCCTCGGGCACGTCCATCTTGATCCGGGACAGGGTCTGGTTGACCGCCAAATGCAGCTGGCGCAACTCGCTGACCAGTGGATTTGCCACATCTTGGCCCATTGAGCCGCGGGTCATGCGGGGCGCACCAGCCAGCTCGGCCTCCAAAATGACGGCCTGGTCGTGCATCCGGCACGCAGAATCCAGCCAGATTCGCTCAATCGCGCTCGGTTTCAGGCCGTCTTCTGCCAACTCATCGGCCACCGCGCGCCAGAGCCGGCGGCCGGAAACGCCCAGCCCGCGCGGCATTTTCGCCTGTTCATTCGCCAATTTTCACCGCCTGTAGCTCGTCGCGAAAAAACGAAGCGGCGGCCGCGGCGTACGTATCCACGCGTCGGCTATGGCCATACGGCGTGGATGGTGGAGGCTCGGGCAACCCCATAGGTGCCCACTTAGCTGCGAGGATACTGTGCGCAGCAAACACACATGAGTGACAGGGGGTGTCTGCGTGAGGAGCTGGTCACCGTGGGGTGTCTGCGCGTTCAAGCCTAGAGCTGGCCGGGGTGTGGTTCGTGGTCGCGTAGCCGTTTGGAGAGCCCGCCGCGTTGCGCTCGCGCTCGGTCGCGGCCTGCTGCCTGTTCCCGTCTGGTCTTCGCGTCGTGACAAGGATGGCAGCACCACTGCATGTTCGCGATGGTGTCCAGTGCGCCCGCTGCCAAGTTGAGGATGTGGTCCTGGACGAGTGGTACTCCGGTCGCACCACACACGTTGCATCTGCGTGGTGGTTGGCGTCTGCGGTGACGATCGCGGGTGGTCGTCGACCTGACGGTGGTCGACCTTATGCGGCGCGGCCTGCTGACCATTCCCGTGTCCTTCCATGCTGGCGGCCGAGCTGACGGCGTGGCAGGCGTGGTCGCTGCGGGCGATAGGAGCCATGGCTGACCCGCTCTCACGCCTTGCATTCCGAGTCCGATGCACCGCGGCACTCCCGGGCGCGTTGGTCGGTGAGTTTGACCCTGCCATCAGCTCGATCCGCTCAGCCGGCGCGCTGTGTGCGTCGGCGTTCTTCGGCCTCTTCGGTGCCGGCTCTGATGGCGGCGAGGACCTCGGGAGTCAGATTGGCGACGTGGTCGGTAACCCATCGTGTTGAGATCGACACGCGCGGACCGCCCTTGATTTGCGGGCGCTCTTCGACGGGTATGTGCGCCCATTCCGAGGCGAGGCGTTCCTGCCGGTCTTTCCGATCGTTGATGAGCGGGATCAGTTCGGCTATGCCATCGGTGATTTGGCCCAGTAGCACATTTTCGCGGGATTCCGGATCGTTAAACTCTGCGTCCGCCTTGACGACTTCCTCGATGATGACGCGGCGACGTGCGACCTGCTCAGCGTCGTGGGCTTGCTGGTCTCCGACTTCGACAGCTTGGAGCTCGAATAGCGCGTCGTCTAGCTCGTCTTCGCGGTCCTTGACTGCTTGGCGTGCCCGGACGAATCGCTCCTTTGCCGCTGCTGCGTCTGCCGACTTTTCGGTGATCGCTCGCAACGCCTCGTCTTGGGCGTCGGCGAGCGCCTGCTTGGCCGCGGTGAGCTTGTCGTTGGCCGGGCCTAGTGCGGCGCCGGCTGCTGCTGTCGCTGCTGTCGCGGCGGCGTACGCCTTCTCGGCTGCGGTTGGCGGCGCCGAGCTGCTCGCTGTCTTGGTGGTCACGGTGTGGTTCCACCCTTCATGTTCGTCGGATAGCTGCTGCTCAAGTACTGCTTGAGCTGCCCTTTGAGTGCGATGGACAGGCTGTGATTGCCGGATTGCTCTGCGGCTTGGATCTGCTCGTTCCTCATGGCCACGATCTGTGGATCGTGGTCTGTCTGGGTTTGAGCTTGTTGCTGCTGTTTTGCCTGTCGTTGGGCGGCGATGTCGTCCCGGATTGCGCGCATGCGCGTACCTGGGTCGCTGATCTTGGAGAAGTCCGCTACAGGTGTTGGCCGGATCTGGCCGCTAGGGTTGGTCATGCGGGTTTCCGTCCCTGTGCGTAGGTTTCGACGATGCTGCGCCGGCACAGCCAGCGGCCGCCGACGAGCTGGCCGTCGAGGTCGCGCTCGGCCAGGCGCTGGGCTTGTCGCTGTGAGCAATTCAAGGTCGTCGCCATCTCCTGTGTGGTGATCAGTTCGTCTGGCTCTAATTGTGAAGGCTCCTGGTCGATTTCGTGTCCGGGGTCGGACATGCACTTGATTGCGAGATCAAGCCTGTTGTGGTGTCGGCGCAGCTCGTCGGGGATCGGCTTGCGGTTCTCTCGGCGGCTTTGGATCGCGACGGCGGCACACCAGTAGGCGATTTCGAGGTCGTCGGCGTCGAAGTTCATGACTATTCGTCGACCAGGCGCAGGATTGGACGTTGTTTGGGTGTTGGTGGCTGCGGTGTGGTTTTCTCGGCGTCCAACCGGTTGGTGATCTGGTTGAGGACGGCCAACAGCGACAGGGCTTCTGACGCCGTCAGCGCGCTTGGGCGCACTTGTTCGTGGAGGTGCCGCAGCTGCCTGGCGACTTCACCAAGTACCGAAGTCATTGCGCGCGACTCTTCGTCGATGGTGGTCATGATCGGCTGGTGCCTATGGCGTCGTCCCATGCGAAGATCGCTGCGCGAAGACGTTCGATGTCGTCGGCGCCGAGCGTGTACGGGCCGACCTCGATGCGCCAGCCGTCGAGCTGGTCACGGATTAGTCTGAGGGGCATCGCGACGCAGCCATCATCCTCGACGCACGGCTCGATGTCGCCGAAGGTGTCGAAGATGCGGCGCCCGAAGACGTTGGTGGACACCCGGCGGGGTGCGTCGAGCATTGGCAAGTCGGTCTCGGCCATGGTGAGTTCCTTTCCGTTGAAAAGCCCGGCGACGACGCCGCCCGGTTGATGTTTGGGTGGCAAGCCGTCGAACCATGAGCGGCAGGCGTTCTGTGCCGGGCAGCGGCGACAGGCGCTGATAGCGAATGAGATCCGCTCGACCGTGTCCTCGGGATCGTCGCCCGCCTCGGATTCGTCGAACGGCTCAGGGTGGCCTTTGCAGAGTGCGTCGGGCAGATGGGGCACGTCGCCGAGCTGGCCAACGAACTCGTCCCAGGCGGTCACTGGACCGGCCACGCTGACGCCCCGCGGGGGACTTTATAAGTCCCCCCCGCTGGGGCAGGTAGGGCAGTGTCGCCGGACCTCTTGTGCCCCGACATGCCCCCGGCGTGTTGACCTGCACAGATCACGGCTAGGACGAATTGAGTTGGGGCAGTCACGAAAACAGCTCCTCGTACATGCCCCCATCGACTTCGGGGCAGTTTGCAGCCGTCTTACGGGCCTTTACCGCGGCCATGACGGTGTCGCTGCGGACCTTGTAGCCGTTCTCTCGAAGTGCCTTGAGTGCCTTCGGGCGGCCAATGTCGGTAGGCAACCCGAGCGACTTCATTGCCTCGATGCACTCGCCGATGCGCTGGCGCTCGCTATCGGCGAGCGGACCATCCTTCGCGACGTGTCGGAGCCTCGGCGTAACGTCGCGCAACACCCTGATTTGCTCGGGGTGCGCGCTGCCGCGCTGCTTTTCGAGCCGCAGAGTGATGTACGACTCGCCATCCGGACCCGGCGATTGACTGAGCTGCCACACGCAATCGACGTCATCATTCTTGGCCGACGAGCCCCGGGCGCCGGCAGCTTTCGCATCCTTACCGCGGTGGTCGAGGCGAACAACGGCGCGACGTTGGGACTTCAACGGGGCAAGGGTGTGCCTGTAGAGGTTGCGATAGGTGTCCGCCGAGTTTTCCTCGCCGGCGACAACGCGGGCCACGGTGTCGATGACGACCAGGGCGGCATCGTGGTATTCAGCTACCGCGACAACGTCGTGGCCGCCGACCGCGCCATCGAGCGGCGGCAATGTCGGGAAGGACAGATACCGCAGAGCGCTCAGATCGTCGGGCCCGTAACCCATGTCGCGCAGCCGCTCGGCGATATCGTCTCGCGAGTTTTCGAAGTCGACATAGAGCACGCGTACCGGTGGTTGTGCTGGGTTACCGAGCGCTGAGCGGCCGGCCGCAATAGCTGCGGCGACGTCGAGCATCAACAATGACTTGCCTGCCTTCGCCGGTGAGACCAGCGAATAAGACTGACCCCGGGCGATGAAATCGGGTACTAGCCAGTCGACATCGTCGGGAGCACCGTCAAATAGCCGTTGCCAGTCCAGCGTCGGATAGCGCAGGTATGCCGGGGTGTCGGGGGTGTCGGGGGTGTCGGGGGTGTCGCTCCCATCGACACCGTTGTTGGCAGCTATGTCGTGACCATTTCGCTGCGGCAGTGGTTCGTCCGGTTCGGGTTCGGGCTGCCCGGGATCGCCAGTAAAGGCTTCCTCGTACGCGGTCAGAATGTCAGCGGGATCAGTCATCCGAGCTCTAACCCGCACGCCTCGTGGAGCTGTTCGGCAAGGACGCGGTCTGCGCCTCCGCGCCGCCATAAGGCCCTAAGTACCTCGAATTTGAGAACCGGGACATTGCCATGGGCGAGGATGTGTAGCGCAGCGTCACGACCGGCGTCGATCATCTTCTCGGACAACGGCGGCTCGGAACAGCGGCACGGCCACGGATCTGGGCAGCCGCAGTCCAACGGCGGGACGCGCTGCGCGGCTGCGTGACGGCGCTTCCAGGCCGCCAGGCCGTTATGCTGATGTTGTCGGTTTTGGTGGTCAGGGCTGGCGTGGATGGTGCGGCTGGCGGCTTCAGGGGTGGAGTCGCCGCCCCCTTCGGGTGGACTCACACAGCACCGCCGCTCCGCAGGATCGCTGCGATCCGGTTGAGCACCTCAGGCGGCGGTGTCGGCCAGTCGGCCACCACCTTGGCGGCTTGCTCGGCTAACCGTTCGTAGGCGAGGTCTTGGCGTGCGTTGTTGAGTTCGGGGTCTTCTGGGGATCTTTCACCGTTTCGGACAGCACGCGCTAGTGCTGCGACGCGGCCACGGTGTGATGCGACGGGCGCGGATAAAGGCATTGAAAAACCTCCACGAGGGCAAGGCAAATTGCCTCTCCCTGAGGAGGTTGAGAGCCATCGGCTCCGCATCAAACGCTAGCAACATTCGGGCCACGCTGCATTGAGGCGCGCTGATTAGCGGATCCAGTTCATCCATTCACGCAGTAGCACTCGCGGGCGCGGCAGGTCATAAGCCGTGTCGAGAAGCTTCTCGACGTCTTCCCAACGGCGGGGAAGGTTGAAGCCGCAAACCGAGCAAGTAAACGTTTCGAGGGCGCGGTGGCTGCGGCGGTCGCCGCCGGGAGCCTGTTCGACAACTTCGTTGTCGGGGTTGAGCCATACCAGTTTGTCGTTCAACGGTTCAGGGCTGTCGTTGGAGGTATGGAGCTTTGCCCAATATCTGGCCCCATCGCCGTCGAGGCGGCGACGGAAGTTTGCGACCACCTGTGGCGGGTGCCTTCTGGCGTCACCGTCGTCGCCGGGTCCGTCGCAATAGATGCCGACCACAATCCAGTCGGTCATCGGGCAAAAGTCCTCGGGATGATATCCACTGTGTCGGAGTCGAATTCCTTCGAGTGCCGGATGCCTTTCTTCAGCTTGACCACGCAGAGTGCGTCGATGATGCTGCGCTGCGCCATCAATCCGGCGTCGAGAAAGGCCGCGCCGGGGTCTGGTGCTCGCAGCACCTCGGCCAGTGCAGCTGATCCGCTGCACGCTGCCATCTGGCGATCCACCGCGGCCCGCTCGACTCGTACGCGCTCTTTCGCGGAGGCGTAACGAATCCCGTCGATCAGGTCGGCGTCATAGTCGGCGTTGATCTTGGCGAGTCTTTGGTCCAGGCGGTCGATCTCGGCGAGTAGCGGCGCGAGTTCCGCCTCGGCCGGCCCGAGCAGGTCTGCCATATCCTCGCGGCGCAAGCGGGTTGCAATCACCGTGCGGACCCAATCATCGATGGGGCCGCGGGCGCGGTTTACGTGTGCCTCTTTGCATCGGTAGCGGCCTTGCGACCACCCGCTCGTCGGCTGTTCGCACACGGCGCACAAGTACAAGCCTGAGCCCAGGTGCTTGCGGTCGGTGCCTTCGCGGTTGGACACGCGGCGTGGATCGGTGAGCCGGGCTTGGACGAGGTCGAACACTTCGCCGGTCACCAGCGGTTCCCAGTTGCCGGGTTCGCCGGTCGGTTGCCCTTGGTAGATTGCCCGGCCTGCGTAGCGCGGGTTGACAAGGATCGTGCGGATGGTCGACGGATTCCACGGCTTCCCGCGGCGGGTGGTAATTCCCTCGTCGCCGAGCGTGCGGCAGATCGAGCGCAGCGATTCGCCGATGTGGAACAGCTGGAAGATCCGCCGGACGATCTCGGCTTCATCTGCCACCGTTTCGCCGGCCGCGGTGTAGCCGGTCAGCCGGACGCCGAGCGGCGGCCGGCCCAGCTTGGCGCGTTGGCTGGCGGCGTCGCGCTGTCGGCGTGATTTCCGGTCGAACTCGGCCCTGGCGACGGCGAGCTTCACGCGGGCGAACATGCGGCCGCCGTCGGTCGTGAGGTCGGCTTCTCCGTTGGCTGTAACTAGCGCTAGTCCGCGGCTCTCTGCGGCTTCGATCCAGTCCTCGAGCTGGCGCGGCTGGCGCGTGAGCCGGTCGAGGTCGTAGCAGACCAGGGCGTCGAACTCGCCCGCTTTGTAGGCGTGGATCAGTGCGTCGTATGCCGGGCGGTTTTTGAGGGCATCGCTTGCGGAGATGCTGTTGTCGACGAATTCACGGCCGGCCGTCCAGCCGCGCTGGCTGATGATGCGTTCGCATTCGTCGCGCTGGCGGGCGACTGCGAGGCCCTCGCCGGTCAGGTCGAGCGAGATTTGCAGATAGGTTGCGGCGCGCCGGGTCGTTCCCATTGCCATATTGTTGCATGGCGTCGTAATCTGGTCGAGTTCCGATTCAACGTCTAGACAGCAGAAGAAGTAGCGGGTTGCATTGCCGTCTTGGTTGTCGGACTGGGTGCCTACCCTGCCTTAAGCAGGATGCTGCACGCCGGGCGGCACCGCCTCTGCTCATAGAGAGGGTTCCATGAAGTTCATTTCGACGCGCATCATCACCGCCGACGTCAATCGACTCGTCGAGTTCTATGAGCTGGTCACCAAAGCCTCCGCGGTATGGGGGAACGAGCTGTTCGCTGAGATTCCGACGCCGATTGGCACGCTGGCCGTCGGCAGCGACAAGACCGTACCGCTGTTCGGAGTCGGATCCGCCGAGCCGGCGGCCAACCGGAGCGCGATCCTGGAGTTCATCGTCGAGGACGTGGACGCCGAGTACGAGCGGCTCCGCGAACACGTGGGCGAGTTCGTGACGGAGCCGACAACCATGCCTTGGGGTAACCGCGCGCTGCTGTTCCGCGATCCAGATGGAAACCTCGTCAACCTGTTCACTCCTGTTACGGACGATGCCCGCGCCAAGTTCGGAGTTTGACTATCGGCATGGAGTCGGACGGCAATGTCGCGGCCCGGCTTCTATCCATTCACGCTAGAATTCTGTACATGACGACGCTTCCGCTGGCCGAGGTCCGAGCCAACCTTTCCAAGCTTGTCGATGAGGCTGTCCGTACTCATGAGCGAATCGAGGTCACTCGGCAAGGTCGCCGGGCAGTCGTGATTCTCAGTGCTGACGACTATGACTCGATCATGGAGACTCTGGCGATCCTCGGCGATCAGGGGCTGATGCGCGAGCTTCAATCGGCCGAGGCCGAGGTAGAGGCCGGCCAGCTCTACACACTCGACGAGGTGACTGAGGAGATGCGTGCCGCCGGGCGTCTTTCGCAGTGACCTATCGAATCGAATTGACGAAAGCTGCGAAGAAGGCGCTCACCGATCTCTTACCAGAGGCAGTGGCCGTCGCGTGTTGGGAGTTCATTCGAGGCCCGCTCGCCGAGAATCCCTACCGAGCCGGCAAACCACTTCGCGATCAATTAGAGGGGCGGTACTCGGCGCGGCGGGGCGAGTTTCGCGTGATCTACCAGATTCTCGGCGAACGGGTGCTTGTCCGTATCGTCCACATCGCGCATCGCCGCGACGTTTATCGGTAGGCGACTCGGTGCAGTTCCAACGTGCATAGACTCGCCCGCTCGTTCACCAACGTACGCCCAGATGGAAGTCGCGCGCCGACGGACGCCGGGCGCGTAAGAGTCAGAGCGGTTTAGCGGGACGCTGCTGGTTGAACCGACGGCTTAGCGGGTAGCGACGGAGCCATACCGGGGACACTAGGGGGAGCGAGAGAGCCGTACTGGGAGCAGTAGGCCTGGATGGCAGCTCCGGTGAAGTATGCGGCATCAACTGCCGGCCAGCTGGTGGCGCTGACGACCTTGGTGATCAGATCCGCGTTGCTGGTGTTGGGGTTGCTGCTGAGGGTGCCGCAGACGACGGTCTTCGCGACCTGGATCGCCTTATCGGGTGCGCCGTAGTTCATGCCGGAGGTGCTGAGGTTGGCGATGAACGCGTCGTCAGTGGAGTCCGCATTGGCCGGCGCGGCCAACCCTACGGCGAGAACGATCAACGCTACGGCCTTTACCGCCATGACATCCTCCTAATTGAATTCGGTGGCGTCCGGCGACAGCCCTGGGGACGACGGCGGAGTTCCATTCCACTTTAGCCAGCATTCGGCGCGCGGCCTGGCCGCTGCGGGGCGCCGCTGGTAGGCGCGGGTTATGACGTGTGGCGGAGCCGCGCGCAAGGAAGAAGTGGCATCATGGTACGCATCACTTGATGCGTATGTTAATGGAGAAGGCTAAATGAGGACGACTGTCACGATTGACGACGCGTTGCTGGCCAAAGCCGTGGAGCTGACTGGGACGACAGAGAAGTCGGCACTGCTTCGCGAGGGCCTGCAGACGCTTGTCCGGGTGGAGAGCGCCCGGCGGTTGGCGGCACTCGGCGGGACGGACCCGGGGGCCGTCGCAGCGCCCCGGCAGCGGACTGCGCCTCAGTGATACTGGTTGACACCGCGATATGGATTGACCACCTGCACTCTGTCGAGGGCGACCTCGTCGAGCTGCTGAGAACTGACGAAGCTGGTTGTCATCCGCAGATCATCGAGGAACTAGCACTCGGCTCGATCAAGCAGCGAGACGAAGTGCTCGACCTGTTGTCCAACCTCTACCAGTTTCCTGTGTTGACCCACGATGAAGTCCTGGAGCTCGTTGATCGCAAGCGATTGTGGGGCCGGGGCCTCGGCGCTGTGGATGCCCACCTGCTGGGATCGGTGCTGCTGGTGCGCGGTGCGCGACTCTGGACACGGGATAGGCGGTTGAAGGCGGCATGCGAAGAAGCCGGTGTCTTGTCGTTCGGTGAGACTTGATGTTGTTCGCGTGGAGTTAACGCGGCTGGAGTCGGAAGATGGGAATCTCCCGGCCGATGGGGGCCGTTTTGGCCCGGTAATCGCCGTACCCGGCGTAGATCCGCTCGGCCAGCTCGTACAGCCGCTCGTATTCGTCGGCATCGTTGACCTGGGAGGCCGAAAAACTCGCCCCGCCGAACTCGCATTCGGGATGGGCCTTCAGGTTGTAGCACCACTGCGGGTGCTTGCTTCCCCCGTAGTTCGAGGCGAGCCGGATTACGTCAGCGGCGGCACGAACGGAACCGTACCTCTCGCGGTTGGCACGGCTGGCCGCTGGCGCCGACACGAAGCGACACGCCCATTCTGCCGTCGAGAGACGGGTCCGCGTCGAGCTGCGGCTTCCCGTGGCCCGGCGCACCGGCGACACAGCAATCGTGTGGTTGCTGCCAAGATCGTGCTCCGTGATCAAATTGTTATCTGGCTAGCTCAACAGCATAATTGCGGGTCTCCACAGAATTATCCACATTTGCTGGGAAGGCCAAAGTCCGCTGTCTCACGGTCCGGTATATGTGATCCGAGCCATTGTCAAATTAGGGCGTGACACACGCCACAAAGCTTACGCCTGTGTGTGGTGAACGTTTACTTTTGGTAAAGTTCCTTCGCATGATTGCTCTAGCTACGTTGTTGTCGCTCATCAATCAGGTCTCCGGGACTCCATATATTCCGGGTGGAGATTCTCCTGCTGGGACCGATTGTTCAGGGCTGGTTTCGTGGGTCGCGAATGCCGCAAGCGATAGGCCGGTTTTTGGAAGTAGATTTAATACTGGGAACGAAGAATCCGCTTTATTGCAGCGCGGCTTTCAATATGGAACGGCGCCCAATGCATTGGTGGTCGGGTGGAACGGCGGTCACACGGCGGCGACTTTGCCGGACGGAACCCCGGTGTCCAGTGGTGAACGCGGCGGGGTACACATCGGTGGCGCAGGCGCCTACCAGGCCGGTTTCACCCACCACATGTTCCTGCCGATGCCGTCGGACGGTGCTCCGCCTCCTCCCGACGCACCGCCCGTACTGGTCGACGCGACGGCTCCCGCTCCACCGGCACCCGACGCACCGCCACCTCCGGGAATACCCGCTCCGCCGCCTCCTCCTCCTGTTGGCGATCCGGCGCCACCTGCAAATACTTAACGGTTCCCTGCAAATAATAATTTTGCGGCTCGAATCACTTTTAATGGCTCGGCTATTGCCGCCGCGCCCGCGCCCATAAACGGTTTGTGGGGCACATCACATCATCGCGGGCGTGGCTATAAAACCGATTGGCGCACATTGTCACCTTGGTTTTTCCGGAGATGCGAATTCACGTCACGCTGAGTAGATCCGAGGCGGCAGGTTCCGGGTTCACCCTACGATTGCTGCAGCGTAAGGGACAATCGGGCGCAAAGAAGGAGCACTGCCGTGACAACTTCGACTGCCGGCTCGCCGAGCCACTCGCCTAGTCATCTAGGCAGCGTCGTCACTGCCAACCGCGACGCGGTTGCGGCCGACGCGGCCAACGCCCAGGTTGTCTTCCGTGCTTCGGCCACCGCCCACGACGCGGTCGCCAGCACGGTCAGACTTGGCGCGTATCGGGTCGAGGTCGACGAGCCACCACCCCTTGGTGGGGAAGGCAAAGCCCCCAACCCGGTCGAGTATTACTTGGCCTCGCTGCTCTCCTGCCAGGTCGTCGCCTGGCGCATCTGGGCCGAAAAGCTCGGCATTGTGGTCGACGAGATAACCGCGCACGCCGAGGGTGACCTCGATGTGCGGGGCTTCTTTGGTTTCGATCCTGACTCCGGGGAGTCAGTTCGCCCCGGCTTCAAGGAGGTGCGGCTGGTGGTCAACGTGACCGGGCCCGAGACGCCGGAACGCTACCGCGAACTGCAGGAAGCGGTCGACGCACACTGCCCGATACTGGATTTGACCCGAAACGCCACTCCGGTGACGACGAGCGTGACGATCGCCTAGCCGATATCGACGGCAATCTCCGCGCCCAGCTGATAGCCCGGCGCCAGCGGAAGCTCGTCACCGCTCCAGAACGAGCCCGGGTCGAACCAGTTCCAATCCTTATCCGTCACAATCAATCCCATCTCTTCATAGGTGATCGCCACGGTCTCGGCGCAATACGCCGTTTGCAGGCCCATCTTGCGCTCTTGTGCCTTGCGTCGCTGTGTCGACTCGTGAACCTTTTTGTCCACGAACGGAATCCCTAGTGTTAAGTCGCTGAGATTCGGCAGCCGGCCGCGCAGCCACCGGCCGGTGAGTCGCATGGTGGTGGGGAATGCGGTGCCGTCCATCCGCGCGATCATCCGCAGCACTTCATTCTCCTGTTTGTGGGTGGCGTGGGGCGTCAACTGCCGCAGCCAGCACCGCTGGTGGTAGCGCTCGTTCCACTGCAGGACGGCTTGCCGAAGGTCGTTGAGCTGTACGCCGCGGTGGTTGGTTCCGGTCCACATGTCGACAAGCTTGTCGCCCAGTTCGGCGTGCCAGATCAACGGCGGCAAGTCGTCGATGGCCACCGTCATGCCGACGTGGTTCACCGGGCTATTCGTCAACGTCTGGATGGCACGGTCGGGTCGTGAACCGCCGCGGAACAGCCACAGATCGCCGGTCCGGGTTTCGCTCACCGCCTGGTCCAGGGTCAGCATGTTCGGGTCTCCTCGGCAGCCGGTGCAATCATGGACGGGTAAGTACTTGGCTGCCGATATTGCGCGCTGCGGCGGCCGCGGGGAAGCCGGCGTAGCCGGTCATGTGATAGACCACCTCTTCGATTTCCTCGACGGTCAGGCCGTTTCGCAACGCGATTTGAAAGTGGATCTTCAGTTCGTCGTTGGCCCGCAGGGCGATCAGCGCGCCGAGGGTCACCAGGCTGCGGGACCGACGATCCAGGCCGGGCCGGGTCCACAATGCGCCGAAGACATGATCGACGCTCAGATCGCCGAGTTCGTCGGCGAAGCCGCCGCCCCGCAGAGTAGTGACTCCGTCCGGGATCAGTCCGGGCATCATGTCCTTGAAGAGGTTGAGGCCCTCGGTGTGGGGATCAGCCATCGATGTGTGCCTTTCTTAGCTGGTTTCGAGTGGGGGCTCGCGCGAGATCTGATAGTCGATATAACCGTCCCAGTCTTCGACGCGACGGCGCAACTCCTCACCAACCTGCGGGTGAGTGGGCACGAAGAATCGGTTGCGCAGGATCGCGTCAGCGACCAACTCGCCGACGGCCGCGGGGTCGAGCAGCTCGAACTGTTCGCCTGGAATCCGCAGCGGCGCTCCACCGCCGAACCTCGGCACGGCAGCCGCGATGTTGGTCAGCACCGGCCCTGGGCACAGCAGTGTGACACCGATGTTTTTGGGCCGCAAATAGATTGCCAGCCCTTCGCTGATCTGCACGATTGCGGCCTTGCTGGCCGCATACGGCAAGCGATCGTAGGAATAGGTGAAAAGCCCGGCGAACGAGGCGGTATTGACCAGATGCCCACTGCCTTGATCGAGCAGCAGCGGCAGAAAGACGGCGTTGCTGCGTACCAGCGACATCAGATTGATGTCCAGGATGCGTTCCCACTCGCTTACCGGAATGTCTTGAGGCAAGCCGTTGGTCAGCACGCCGACATTGTTGACAACGATATCCACCCGGCCGAACCGCCGCAGCGCCGCGCTGCGGATGCCTTCGAACGCATCGGGATCCGAGACGTCGGCACGCTGCGGCAATACGGTGGCTCCCCGGCTACTCAGGTCGGCGGCCAAGGCGGCCAGGCCGTCGTTGTCGACGTCGGCCGCCATTATGTGAGCGCCCCGGTCGGCGAGTGCACAGGCGATGGCGCGGCCGATGCCGCTGGCCGCTCCGGTGATGACGGCGACCTTGTCGCGTAGCGAGTCCATCTCGGTAATAGCCTGTCAACTATGCGCAGCATTTGGAAGTGGATCGGCCTGGCCGGTGTCGCCGGGGTTTTCGCCGGCGGCGCGCTGGTAGCGCGGGATCAACGGACACGACGCGCCTACACCGCCGACGAGGTCCGGTCCCGGCTGCATCAAAGGGCGGCCGAGGACAGCTTTCAGTCCAGATCGGCGTCGGGCGCCGCTTCGACCGCGAACAAGCGGTAGCTCCCGGAGAAGCCTTTCAGTTCGACGTCGCGGCCTGCATCAAAGGAGATGTCCCTGATGTCACTGCAGTCGTCCAGCGCGTCCCGCACCGGCTGGCTCACCAGGATCTGACCGCCGACGGCCTGCGCGGCGACCCGCGCCGCCATTGCCACGTTGCGCCCGAACAGATCGTCGCCGCGGCGCACCGACCGACCCAGGTGAACGCCGATCCGCACCCGAATCTCACCGTACCGCTTATGTTTTACGTCCTGGTGCAGCGCATGTTGTAGGTCAATCCCGCATCGCACCGCCTGCTCGGCACGGGCAAAGGCAATCATGAATCCGTCACCTTGGCTCTTCACCACGTGTCCGGACCGCCGCTGCACGAGTCCCTGCACCAGCCTGTCGTGCGAGCCGATCAGCTTGACCCAGGCTTTGTCGCCGATCCGTTCGTTAAGGGCGGTGGACTCTTCGATGTCGGAGAACAGAATCACTACCCGGCCATCTGGAGTGACCCGGGCCAAGTCGGGACGCTCGACCTCGGCCCAGTCGGCGAGGTCCTCGATCGAGCTGCGTACAGCCGCGCCGAAGCCCTCCTTGCGGACAATGCTCGCTGTTTGCCACACGGTCTTGACGGCCTCGCGGCCCCCGGACAGTAACCAGTTGCGCGCGTCGGCCCGCTGTCGCAACTCGTCGGCCTCCCGGCGACTACGGGTAAGCAGTCTCCACAACATAGCGACTGCGCCGCCTTCGATCACGGCGACGCCGGCAAGCACGTAGAGCGCGATGGGCAACGCATCACTCACCTAACCCATCCTTCCAAAGGCTCCGATCGCTTCCGGTTGTCGGGCCTACCGGCAGTGTCTAGGGTTGAGTGCGATCGCCCCGGATAGCGCACGCCAAGTGAGCCGATTAGGTAACTTTTGGGAGGTTCGGACTTGGCCGACGACGGCGGTGATTCGTCAGACCTGCTGGTAATCTTCGGAATTACCGGGGATTTGGCCCGCAAGATGACGTTCCGCGCGCTGTACCGCCTGGAGAACCGCAAGTTGCTGGACTGCCCGATCTTGGGGGTGGCCAGTGACGACATGCCCATCGACAAATTGGTCGAGCGGGCGCGGCAGGCCATCGCGGACTCCGGCGAAAAGATCGACGACGCGGTGTTCGACCGCCTCGCCGGCCGGTTGTCCTATCTACATGGCGACGTCACCGATGCCAGCCTTTACCGTTCGTTGGCCGAACGGATTGGTTCTGACCATAGTCCGTTCTTCTATCTAGAAATGCCGCCTTCGTTGTTCGCGCCGATTGTCGAGAACCTCGCGAAAGTCGGGCTGCTGGAACGAGCGCGCGTCGCGTTGGAAAAGCCGTTCGGCCACGATTTTGACTCGGCACTTGAACTCAACGCTCGGCTGCGCGCGGTCCTCGCGGAAGACCAGATCCTGCGGGTGGACCACTTCTTGGGCAAGCAGCCCGTCGTCGAGCTGGAGTACCTGCGGTTCGCAAATCTGGGGCTGGCCAAACTGTGGGACCGCGACAGCGTGTCCGAGATCCAGATCACCATGGCCGAGAACTTCGGGGTGGACGATCGCGGCAAGTTCTACGACGCCGTGGGCACCTTGCGTGACGTCGTGCAAAACCATCTGCTGCAGGTGCTGGCCGTGGTGGCGATGGAACCTCCGGTCGGCCCCAGCGCGGACGATCTCGATGACAAGAGGTCCGAGGTGTTCCGCGCGATGCCCGCGCTCGATCCGCAGCGCTGTGTGCGTGGTCAGTACCGCGGCTATACCGATATCGCCGGCGTGGCAAAAGATTCCGAGACCGAGACCTATGTCGCGTTTCGGACCGAGATCGACAACTGGCGCTGGGCCGGCGTGCCGATCTTCCTGCGGGCCGGCAAGGCNNTCCGGCCTGCTCGGCGACTCGTGGCATGACATTCACCTGGACTCCTCGTTCGCCGTGGATCTCGGAGAACCGGAAGTGCCCTATGAGCGCCTGCTCCATGCCGGGTTGACCGGCGATCGCCAGCTTTTCGCCCGAATCGATGGCATCGAACAGACTTGGCGGATTGTCCAGCCCCTGCTGGACAAACCCGGCGAGATCCACCAATACGACTACGGCTCTTGGGGGCCGGAGGCCGCGCAGTCGCTGCTGCGTGGTCATTTCGGTTGGCAAGAGCCGTGGCTGCCGCCCCCTAACCCGCACGAACAAAACTAAGGAGACAACAGAGATGCAGCTAGGAATGATCGGCCTGGGCCGGATGGGCGCAAACATCGCGCGCCGCGCAGCGAAGGACGGCCACGATTGTGTCGTCTACGACCACGACCGGGAAGCGGTCAAGGCGATGGAGGGTGAGGAGCGCACGACCGGGGCGTTCACGCTGGCTGAGTTACGCGACAAACTCGACGCCCCGCGCGTCGTGTGGGTGATGGTGCCCGCGGGCAACATCACCTCTTCGGTGATCGAGGAGCTGGCCGAGACGCTCGAGTCCGGGGACATCATCATCGATGGCGGCAACTCGTACTACCGCGAAGACCTCAAGCACGCAAGTCTGTTGGCCAAGAAGGGAATTCACCTATTGGACTGCGGCACCAGCGGCGGGGTGTGGGGCTTGGAGCGCGGTTACTGCCTGATGATCGGCGGCGATGACTACGCTTTCGAGCACGCGGAGCCGATCTTCAAAACCATTGCGCCGGGGTTCGACTCTGCGGAGCGCACTCCGGGCCGCGAGGGCGAGATCATGCCGGCGGAGGAGGGTTATTTGCACTGTGGCTCCAATGGTGCCGGGCACTTCGTCAAGATGGTGCACAACGGAATCGAGTACGGCATCATGGCCTCGCTTGCCGAGGGGTTGAACATCTTGCGGAATGCCGACGTCGGCAAGCGCGTACAAGCGGGCGACGCCGAGACCGCACCGATGTCAAACCCCGAGTGTTACCAATACGAATTCGACATCCCGGAGGTCGCCGAGCTTTGGCGCCGGGGCAGTGTCATTGGCTCCTGGCTGCTGGATCTGACGGCGATCGCGTTGCACGAGTCGCCGGACCTGAAGGAGTTCTCCGGGAGGGTCTCGGACTCCGGGGAGGGCAGATGGACCTCCATCGCTGCCATTGACGAGGGAGTTCCCGCTCCGGTGCTGACGACCGCGCTGCAGTCCCGCTTCGCCTCGCGGAGCCTCGATGACTTCGCCAGCAAGGCGCTGTCCGCGATGCGTAAGCAGTTCGGCGGGCACGCGGAGAAACCGGCTGGTCACGGCTAGCGTTTGACGAACGTCACCACAGCGTCGCTGAAGGCGTCGTTGTCGTCGCCGGCCGCGGTGTGCCCCGCGTTGGACAGTTCGACGAACTCCGCGCGGGGGACCGTGGCCAGGAAGTGCTTGACGCCTTCGGGGCTGACCACGTCGGAAAGCTTCCCGCGAACCAACAGGACCGGAATCGTCAGGCTCTTGGCGGCTTGCTCGAAGGTCTCGGTGCGCAGTTCGGGGTCGTCCCCGGGCTTGGTCATGAACGCCGGATCCCAATGCCAATGCCAGCGCCCGTCGCGCAGTCGCAGGTTCTTCTTCAGCCCCTCGGGGCTACGCGGCTTGGCCCGATGCGGTAGGTAGGCGGCGACGGCGTCGGCAGCGTGATCCAGCGTTTCAAAACCGTCCAGGCCGCTGAGCATGAAATCACGAATCCGGGCGCTACCGTTCTTCTCGAACCGCGGCACCACGTCGACAAGCACCAATCGGGTCACCTTTACCGGGCCGGCTCGGTTTGCCGCGAGGATGCCGGTCAGCCCGCCCATGCTCGCGCCGATGAGTACCACCGGTCGGCCGATGGCATCGATGACGCGCATCACGTCGGCGGTCAGTGTCTCGATGGCGTAGTTCGCGTCGGGCGCGCGGGCACTGTCACCATGACCACGGCTGTCGAGCGCAATCACGTGGTACCCCTCGTCCGCCAGGATCTGACCGGTGTTTTTCCAGGAGAACCTGTTCTGCCCGCCGCCGTGCAGCATCAGGATCGCCGGCCGGGTAGGCGCAGCCGAGTCGCGGTTCCATTCATCGGCGACCAGGGTGATGCCGCCGACACCGGAATACTCGACCGTCTGGGGGCTGCTGCTGCTCACGGTACTCATCGTCCTGACGTTACCCAGGTGGCATAGCCACTGTTACGAGTGGCCGCACGAGGCGGCTCCATCCAAAAATTCTTTGAGCACCCGCAAAGGCAGGTCCGGTGAATTCTGCAATGTGCAGGGTATCTCTTGAACAAGACCCAACGACTAAGAAGGAGACCATGCCACCGATCACGCCCTCGCTGTGGCTCGACCACAACCTGGAGGACGCGGCCATGTTCTACAGCTCGGTGTTCCCCAACGCACAGATCGACGGTTTCAACAGGTCTACCGGTGCAGGACCCGGCGAACCAGGTCGGGTCGTGTCCGGCACTTTCGTGTTGGACGGCATCCGGTTCATTGGTATTAGCGGATAGCTGGGGTATATATCGAAAGATTGTCGCGGCGCATCCTAGTTCCAAAGCCGTTGCGGCCGAGAGGAGAAACCAATGGCCCCAGACCGTCTGAGCAGTCTCGTCGGTTTGTGCGCCGCGCCGCTCACGATCGCCCTGTCGCTTCCCCCAACTGCCTTCGCCGACACTCCGTCCTGGAACGGCGAGTACGCGATCACGTTCATGGTTGGTCCAAAGGCCGGGACCAGCATGGCGGTGGGTGATCCTGAGGGCCAGCACACCGAGAATTACGGATTCCGATCAAGCTGTACGAGCGGAAAATGCGTCGCCACGATCGTCAGCGGCCCTCCGCCGAGCAATCCGACGGTTCCGCAACCGGTGCAATTCACATGGGACGGGTCGTCCTGGACGCAAGTCAGCGATTTTCAATGGGACTGCATGATGCCCGACACCACGATCCAATGGGGTCCCGCCCGATCCAATGTGCGCTATACGCCCGAAGCCAACGGAACACTTGCCGGCGTCATGCACACCGACATCTTGAGCGGCCCGTGCCAGGGCTGGATCGAGATGGATATGACGGCGGAGCGCGCATGACGGTATAGGCGTCCGGGTCTTTACATCTGACCGTGAAGGACACTGCCTCGCTGAACGGGAACAGCGGGCCGCCGTTTATCCCGAGGAACGTCGTACCGGTCTTTGTTGTGCAGGTAAACGCTAAGGAACCTCGGCGGCTTATGTGCTCAAGATCACATGCTGACCGAAACGCGATGGGTTGTAGTCCGCTTGCTGTTGCCGGGCCGTGAGCCTGCTTCCGCCATGCCGATACGCCCGTGAATGACACTGCTATTGAACAGAATTAGTCGGCGCTGCCGCATCGCTGGGTGATTGGTTCGGTAGCCGTACCCAACGCAGTCCTCATGACTCGTCGGCGAATTCGGTAAATGAGGTAGTGCAGTACTCGTGCATACCAGCAGTCCCTGACTCCAAGATTCTCGCCATGGAACGACAAGCCGATCCCATGGTTCTGAGAATGGAGTGCTCAAATGTTGTCTACGCCTGATAGTTCCGATTCGGTGATACACGCCGACCCGAGTGGTGAACCTCGGCATTACTGCCCCGGGAAAGTTCCGGGGACGAAAGCTACGGATGCCAAAGAGAATTCACCACCGCTCGCGATTATCAGCGAACACGAGGTTGCACTCGGTACGGCCGCCGCTGCGAAAAAGCTTCCGGCCCCGCGCTGGAATCGCTGGATCGCCACGTTGGCGCGACTGGCCACGCCCGCGGCTGAGGGGCGGCCGCGGCCGCAGCGTCCCGGTCGTTCGCGTGCCGACTACCTCGCAGGTGCCCGCATGGCCCGCGAAATGCGCCGGATGTGAGACCGGGCTGTCATCCGACGGTCTCCTGACGCGGTTGCGACTCCACCTCGGCCGGTTCGCGTTGCCCTGCCCGCGTTAAGTTGGTCCCTGCCTACTTAGCCGAACAGCAGCCGAACAGCAGGGAGCATGGCGGATGACTGAACCACGCTGGATCGACGTTGCGGGCCCCGCTGGAAACCTGAAGGCCCTGACCTGGGGACCGCCTGACGCCCCGATCGCGCTATGCCTGCATGGCTTCCCCGACACCGCCTACGGGTGGCGAAAGATCGCCCCTCGGCTGGTCGAATCGGGCTGGCGCGTCGTCGCGCCGTTCATGCGCGGGTATGCCCCGTCAACGATTCCGCTCGACGGCAGTTACCACATCGGTGCGGTGATGGACGACGCCCTGCGAGTGCGCTCGGCCGCGGGTGGCACCGAGCGCGATGTGGTGATCGGCCACGACTGGGGTGCGCTGGCCGCTACCGGCCTGGCCGCGATGCCCGACAGTCCGTTCGCTAAGGCGGTGATCATGTCGGTGCCGCCGCCGGCGGCATTTCGTCCGTTCGGCCGGATCGCCGACCGCGGCAGTCTCATCCGCAGGCTACCGCGCCAGTTGCTGCGCAGTTGGTACATCATGTACTTCCAATTGCCCTGGTTGCCTGAGCGTTCCGCTTCCTGGATAGTGCCGCGGCTATGGCGGCGGTGGTCGCCGGGATACCGTGCCGAGCAGGATCTGCGGCACGTCGACGCCGCGATCGGGACGCCGCAGAGTTGGCGCGCGGCGCTCGGGACGTACCGGGCCACGATCCGCAACACCCGGCCGCCGGCGCGGTATGCCGAGTTGAACCGGTTGCCGAACGAGGCGCCCATTTTGCCGAGCCTGTATCTCCACGGTCGCGACGACGGTTGCATGACGCCGGATTTCACGCACTGGGTGGAAAAGGTATTGCCCGCCGGCAGCGAGGCCGCCATCGTCGAACACGCCGGGCATTTCCTGCAGCTCGAACAGCCGGACAAGGTCGCCGATCTGGTGCTTGCGTTCATCGGCGCGGCAGGCTGAGACCGTGGCAAGGTCGTTTTGAAGCACCGAATGGCGGCTGTCGACGCCCAGTTCTATTGGACGTCGGCCAAAGTCCCCAGCGACGAGTTTCTGCTGTACGCGTTCGACGGTGCACCCGCAGACCTCGAGCATGCCGTTGACCAGGTCTGTCGCCGGGCTCGCGCTTGCCCGGCCCTGACCATGCGGGTCGAAGATGGAAGTGCCCTGACCTATCCGCGGTGGGTGCCCGCGGCCGTCGGCCCCGAGAACGTGGTCTGCCACGATCTGGCCGATCAGAGCTGGGACGGCTGTCTGGCGGCGTTGGTCGGCCTAGGCGGTGACCAGCTGGACCTCCGCCGAATGGCCTGGCGACTGCACGTGTTCACCCCGGTGCTTGGCATCCCGCGCGTCCGCGGGCCGGGCGCGGTCGTGGTCTTGCAGCTAGCGCACGCGCTGGCCGACGGCGTGCGCGCTACGGCGATGGCGGCCTGGCTGTTTGGCCGGGCGGTCCCGGTGCATGAGGCGAAACCGCCACGGGTGGGGTTTTTGCCGTGGCGGGGTGTCGACGCGGCCCGCACCCACCGCCGGCTGGTTCGCGATACCCGGGCCGGGCTGCTGACGCCCGGGGTCGGGCTGCGGCCGCCGCTGTCCATCAACTCCGGTACTTGCGGCGCTCGCTCGATGCGCTCGCTGGTGCGGCACCGCTCGCAGCTGCCCGGCACCACGGTCACGATCGCGGTGCTGGCCGCGGTATCCGAGGCATTGTCCCGTCTACTCGGAGATGCGGCCGATTCGCTCGGCGCCGAAGTTCCGATGGCCAAATCCGGCCCGCCACACGGCAACAACCATTTCGGCAACATCACCGTCGGGCTCTATCCCGAGCTCGGCCGCGATGCGCGCATCGAGCGGATCGCGACCGATCTGGCCAACGGGCGCCGCCGCTTCGAGCATCCCGCTACGGCTTCTGCCGACCGGGCCTTCGCTTCGGTGCCCGCTCCGCTGCTGCGTTGGGGCGTCTCAAAGTTCGACCCGGATGCCCGGCCAACCCAGGTCGCCGGCAACACCGTGGTGTCCAGCATTTACAGCGGAGCTGCCGACCTGAGCTTCGGGGACGCCGCGGTGGTACTAGCGGCCGTCTACGCGACACTGTCGCCGTTGATGGGCCTGACTCACGGGGTCCACGGCATTGGCGAGACGGTCACGATCATCGTCCATGCCGCCGAGTCGGCCTTTACCGACCTGGATGCCGACATCGATGACTACCTGAAACTCCTGGACGCGGCGCTGTAGGGCCCAGCCTGATTGCCCGACTCCTCGGCCCGCCGTGCCGGCGCGCATCGTCGCCGAGCTACTGCGCGTCACCGGATCTGGCGGCTTGCTCGCGGGTTAGCCCGCTGGCAAGGATGAGCTCCTCGTGCAGTTCGAACCAGACCGTGTGGTATGAGTCGACGAGCGGCCTAGTCAGCCAGGCGGTATCGCCGGCTTTAATTTTTTCCAGCGCTGCAAGTAGTTTCGCCCGATACGCGTCCAGTCGCGGCAGCTGCGCCGCGGCGGCCGCGATGATCGGCAGCACCCGCTCGTGCACACCGTCCATGCGGGCCAGTGCCGCGGGGTCGCGGTTGAGCTGCCAGTCCGTCACTAGGGCCTTGAAATCGGTGTTCACGGAATGGAAGTCGTTGTAGGCGGTTGCCAGCGCGGACGGGTCGATGCCCGCGCGCTCCTCGGTGAGCAATTCGTCCAGCCTGACTCGGCCGCTCGGGCTGATCCGCAACGTCGTGCTCTCGATCAGTAAGCCAGACTCGACCAGCCGCTCGACGGTGTTCGTGACGTCTTCAGCTAGTGCCGCGGCGAGGTCGTGGGGGCTCACCCGGCCCTTGAGGCGGACNNGAAACCACGTCGGTCAATCCGGCGTCCATCGCGGCGCGCACCGCGGCGTCGGAAGCATCATCCAGCGTCGGGTGCTCACCGGTGGTGTGCGCACGCAGTGGGCTGATGGGTCTCGCGATGTCGGCCAATTCACGCAGCTCCGGGGTATCGCCCTCCGACCACGCTGTCAGGGCCAGATTGCCTTCGCGCACTTCGCCTTCGTAGCCGTCGACGGTGATCTGCTTGCCGGCCAGCGCTGCGGCGACTCCAGTGCCGCAGCCCACCACGGCGACCCGGCCGAGTTCGCGGCTGACCACGGCGGCGTGGCTGGTGGCGCCGCCGACCTCGGTGACGATGCCTTGTGCGGCCAGCATGCCCGTGACGTCTTCGGGTCTGGTGTGGTCGCGCACCAGGATGACTTCCTCGCCTCGGTCGGCGGCGTTCAGCGCCTCGTCCACCTCCGTGTACGCCTTGCCCGACACCACGCCGGGACAAGCCGGCATACCCTTGGCCAAAAGTGGTGCAGCCAAACGCGTCTCCGGTTGCAACGCCGGCAATAGCAGCGTCTCGACGTGCGCCCGGGTGACCCGTCCCAGCGTCTCGGTGTCGTCGATGAGCCCCTCGCGGCGTAGCTGCAGCGCAAGTCGCGCCGTCGCCTGTGCCGACTTCTCGGCCGCCCGTGTCTGCAGCAGCCACAACTTGCCATCGTCGACGGTGAACTCGATCTCTTGGACGTCGGAACCCAGCCGCTCCAACCTGCGCGCNNCGCAACCATTCGCCAAACGGCTCGTTGGCACCGGTTATCGGGTTGCGGGAAAATAACGCTCCAGAACCGGAGTCGGCGTCGTGGTTGCCGAACACCATGGCCTGCACGACCACCGCCGTGCTGCCGCGGTCGGCTGGGCTTTGGTTGAGGCCCCAGTGGGCGCGGTAGGCAACCGCGCGAGGCGAGTTCCACGAAGCGAACACAGCCTCGATGGCCGCCCGCAGCTGCGCGTGCGGGTCGGCGGGCACCGAGCCTGGCTCGGTCCCCACGATGTGCTGATAGATGCGGTTGAACCGCCGCCGGGTGTCGCGGGCGAACTCTGCGCTGCTGGCCGAGGTCAGCGCCCGTTCGACTGCGTCGTTCATACCCAGGTCCAGGATGGTGTCCATCATTCCGGGCATGGAATGGGTGGCTCCGGAGCGCACGCTGACCAGCAGCGGATGCGGGCCCCGGCCGAACGTGCACGACGTTTCCGCCTCCAGCCAGCTCATGCCGTCAAGCACGTCGTCCCAGATCGTGGCTAGGGTCTTCGCGGGTTCGGCGAGGTACCGGACGCCGACCTCGGTGGTGATGCAGAACGCAGGTGGCACCGGCAGTTTGTGTCGGCGCATGGCGTCGATGCCGTGGCCTTTGTTGCCCAAGATCTTCCGCGGAAGATTCGCGCTGCCGTCCAGCAACACCACGTTGCGTCCGGTGGAGGCACCCCTGCCTGGCGCGATACGAGCCGTGGTGCACCCCCTCCGGGTTCAGCTACTTTTCGAGCGAACGCGCGAACGCCCGCTATGTTCCCACACGGATCACCGGACACAGCGGGTCGCCGCTGCTGTTATCCCATGCCCCCGATGATCTAGGTTTGCACCTATGAATCCCTATGACCCCTCCGATGTTGGGGTACTGATCCTGCGGCTGGTGTTGGGCGTGACAATGGCCGCCCACGGCTACAACAAGTTCTTCGGCGGCGGCCGGATACCGGGCACCGCGCGATGGTTCGAGAGCATCGGCATGAAGCCGGGCAAGTTTCACGCCACCGTAGCCGCCACCACTGAGATGTCTGCCGGGCTCGGGCTGGCGGTCGGGTTGCTCACACCGATCCCGGCGGCGGGCTTTGTGTCGCTGATGCTGGTTGCGGCCTGGACGGTGCACCGGCACAACGGATTCTTCATTGTCAAAGAGGGCTGGGAATACAACCTGGTGCTGGCGGTCAGCGCCGTCGCGGTGGCGACGTTGGGTGCCGGGAGACTCAGCCTGGACTGGGCGATCTTCGGGCACAACTGGATGGCCGGCTGGCCGGGTCTCTTGCTCTCGCTCGGACTCGGTCTCGGCGGGGCACTAGGCCAGTTGCTGATCTTCTACCGGCCGCCGGCAAAGAAAGCCGGCTAAGGTTCCTCGCCGTCGTCTTCCACCAGGAGTTTCTCGGG
>PLSK01000285.1:0-1652 GCA_003165155.1 Mycobacterium sp.
GCTAGGAGGCAGATTCCATTTCGGCGATCAGATCAGCAAGGGCAAGGATCCGCTCGGCGTTGCGTACGTGCAGGCTTTCGATCATGCGACCGTCTACGGTTATGACGCTGTCCCCCGTTGCTTGAGCCTGCTGGTATGCCGAGACGATCTTGCGGGCATCGGCTAGCTCGTCTTGCGATGGACCAAACACTTCGTTGGCCGGGGCGAGTTGGGACGGATGGATCAGGGTCTTACCGTCGAAGCCCATCTCGCGGCCCTGTCGAGCCTCGGCGCGAAAGCCGGCTTCGTCAGTGATGTTGTTGAATACCCCATCCAAGATGGCCTTTCCGGCTGCCCTTGCCCCCAACATGGCCAGTGCCAATGCGGGCAGCACTGGCGCGCGCCCGGGTACATGCAGGCCGTGCAAATCGTTGACCAGATCGTTAGTGCCGACCACCAGCCCAGCCAAGCGATCGCTGGCCGAGGCGATCTCCTCAACCCTCAAAATGGCCCTGGGCGTTTCGATCATCACCCACAGCCGCAAAGACGTCGGCGCGTCGAGCGTGTCGAGCACGGTGGCCAGCGCTCGAACCTGTTCGCCACCCTCGACCTTCGGCACCAGCACTCCGTCGGCGGTCGAGCCCGCCACGGCGGCCAGATCATCGTCATGCCAGTCGGTGCCCAAGCCGTTGACGCGCACCACGATCTCACGGTGTTGGTAGCCGCCGGACGAGATCGCCTCGCATACCCTCGCCCTTGATTCGTCTTTGGCGTCGGGACCGACCGCATCCTCGAGATCGAAAATCAACACGTCCGCCGGTAGCGTTTTCCCCTTTTCCAGCGCCCTGGCGTTGTTGCCCGGCAAATAGAGGGCAGATCGGCGCGGGCGCAGTGTCGGTGCCATGGAGTCGTTCATATATACCGACATACGTTCACAGGAACGGATCCCTGGGAACGTCGAACTGCGCCCGGGCGATCTGTTCGACCAGGGGCGCCAGCCTGGCGCGGGCCCGGTCGTGTGCGGAGTCGAGATCGTAGGCCCGGTAGGCGTGAGCGTCGGCGAAGTCTGCGACGATCGCGAAGCTCCAATTCCCGTCGCGCAGGCCAAGATCGCTGCCGATCGTAAAGCTGAGCGTGCCGGGACAATTGAGTCGGCGGAAATCGTCCTGAATGTCAGCGACCTCGGCGGGATCATGGCCTGGCTTGAGCTTTACGAGCACCACATTGCGGATCACGGTGCCACGGTAGCAGCGGCGCGGAGCTCCCGGAACGGGCATGTCGCAGATGAATTCCTAGTGGCGCGCCGCCGAATCCCCCATGGTTTTAGCCGCCTGCGGACGCCCGCACTTGGCCACGCGTCGATGGTCGCGCACTACTAGTACACCTTTGTGCTGCGGATACGGCGCGGCGGTGGAAGTATCGCGGGCGTGGCCACCACCAAAAAACCGCAAACAATCGCCTACTCAGCACCAAGCGCACGCCCGCGCCGCTACGAGCATGATTTGGTCGACCCCCACGTCATCGTCCTGTTCGGTGCAACCGGCGATCTGGCCAAACGCAAGCTGATCCCCGGCCTTGCCTACTTGGATCAGTCCGAGCTAGCGCCCGATATCCAAATCATCGCGACGTCGCTGGAAGAACTCACCGACGACGAGTTCCGAGACGTCGCCAAG
>PLSK01000285.1:1699-63301 GCA_003165155.1 Mycobacterium sp.
GAGCGCTCCCGGGTGGTCATGGAGAAGCCCTTCGGCACCGACTTGGCCAGCGCAGTGGCGCTCAACGACTACGTACACGACACATTCGAGGAATCGCAGGTTTTCCGGATCGACCACTTCCTGGGCAAGGAGGCAGCCCAAAACATCCTGGCGTTTCGCTTCGCCAACGGTCTATTCGAGCCGATCTGGAACCGCAACTTCATCGACCACATCCAGATCGACATTCCCGAAACCCTGGGTCTGGATCAGCGGGCGAACTTCTACGAAAGTACGGGCGCCTATAAGGACATGGTCGTGACCCACCTGTTCCAGGTGATGGCGTTCGTGGTGATGGAGCCGCCGACGGCGCTAGAGCCGCGTGCCATCAGCGAAGAGAAGAACAAGGTGTTCCGGTCGATGTTGCCGGTCAAATGTTCGGATGTGGTTCGCGGCCAGTACGGCGGGTACCGCGAAGAGACCGGAGTGGCAAAAGATTCCGACACCGAGACGTTCATCGCGCTCAAGGTCGGCATAGACAACTGGCGCTGGGCCGGTGTGCCGATCTATCTTCGCACCGGCAAGAAGATGGCCGAAGGCATCCGCATCATCTCGATAGCATTCAAAGAGGCTCCCCGAACGATGTTCCCGGAGGGATCGGGGGTAGGGGCCCAAGGTCCCGATCACCTCACGTTCGACCTCGCCGATAGATCGAAGGTTTCGCTGTCCTTCTATGGCAAGCGGCCCGGTCCCGGTATGAAGCTCGACAAGTTGTCGATGCAGTTCTCCTCACAGGAGATCGACAGCGTTGCTGATGCGCTGGAGGCCTATGAACGGCTCATCCTCGATGCGATGCGTGGCGATCACACGTTGTTCACCACCGCCGACGGCATCGAATCGTTGTGGGAGCGTTCGGAGCAACTGCTGGATGACCCGCCACCGGTCAAGAGCTACCCGGCCGGCACCTGGGGGCCTAACGCCATTCATCAATTGATCGCGCCGAATGCGTGGCGGTTGCCGTTCGAGCGTGGGTGGCGCGAAAAAAAAAGCTAATGAGCGATCGGGTGTAGCTCCAACCGCGGGATCCCCCTGAAATCGTCCGGGTTGCAGGTGTACAGCGGGAGGCCGTGAGCGATCGCACTCGCAGCGATCAGGGCATCGTAAGCGCGTGCTGCCGGTTTGCGCCCGGACGCGCGCAGCGCTGCGGCGACCCCACCGAAGGCTCTGGCGCAGTCGGCGTCAAACGGAAGAACTTCAAAGTCGGCCTCGGCCTGCTGTAGATGTTGCTGGCGGGCGCTGCGGTCTTCGTCGTCGCGGGCGACGTGCGGACCGACGGACAGTTCTGCCAGGGTGATCGCACTGATAACCGATTCGTCGGGAAGGGCCGTCGGGTCTGTGATCTCGCCGAGCAGGATCACCGCGGAGGTATCTAGCATCCCCCGCCGTGGACTGTCGGCTGTCACAGCGTTGGATCAATCAGGTTGTCAATGTCGCGACGCAACGCGTCGGGATCAACCCTGGGAAGGTGTTTGCGGCGGCGGATAAGTTCGGCCGGTCCGACACTGGGATGCGGCAGGGGACGTAATTCGGCCACCGGGGTGCCATCGCGGGTGACGACGACTCGCTCGCCGCGTTCGACGCGGCGCAGGACGTCTCCCCCGCTGTTGCGTAATTCGCGCACTGTCACCGATTCCATAGCGATCAGTGTATCACCGGTGAGACAGTTGGGGTCCACCGATTAAATTGGTGAGTTTATTCGGGCGTAAGAGGCTTTTTATTCCGATGTCTTGAAGTGGAATGACGAGACCCGTGGATCCGGTGTCGACCAGCACGGGCACACTTTTTCCGCCGTTCACCGAGATATGGGCAACCGGCTCGGTGCCGCCAACAATCTGCAGCGGAACGGATACGTTCGCGGGTGCGCCAACGGCCCCTCCGAGGTCAATCACCGATCCTGCGCGCCCACCTTATCGTGACCTCTTTCTCGGCGCCTCAGTTTGCAAAGGACGGGTCCTTCGCCGCGAAATCAGGGGCTCGCCGCGCTTGGGCGCCGACTGCCCCCGGCGTCGCCATTGCCGGCGGTGTGTCAGCATTTGAGGATGAGTGAACGCAGGCTTGTGCCTATCGTTGGTGTCTTGGTCGTGGCGATGTGGGCGCTGCTGGGGGTGCCCCTCGCCCTTCCTGCCGCTTCCGCCGATCCGTGCTCGGATGTCGCGGTGGTCTTCGCTCGCGGCACCCATCAGGAGCCTGGTCTCGGCAACATCGGCCAGGCTTTCGTCGACTCGCTGACCTCGCAGCTCGGCGGGCGGTCCGTCGACGTCTACGCGGTGACCTACCCAGCCAGCGACGATTACCACGGCAGCTCGTCGGCCGGTTCCGCCGATGCGAGTGCGCACATCCAGGGCACTGTCGCCAGCTGCCCGAACACCAAGATTGTGCTCGGTGGATATTCTCAGGGCGCGACCGTGATCGACTTGGCCACCAACGCCATGCCCGCCCCGGTGGCCGGCCATGTCGCCGCTGTCGCCTTTTTCGGCGAGCCGACGAGTGGATTCTCGAGTGCGCTGTATGGCGGGCAGCCGCTGCCGACAATCAATCCGCTCTACAGCGCTAAAACGATCAGCTTGTGCGCTCCTGACGACCCAATCTGCTCCGGTGGCGGGAACATCATGGCGCACGTTTCATATATCGAGGCCGGGATGACAAACCAGGCCGCGACATTCGCGGTGAACAGGCTCGGTCTAGGTCCTAACGCTTAGCGGCGGCGCACGAGACGCGGAGGTGCTTAGGTCGGGATTGTGACATCCCTGTCCAACTTCTTCCGCGACATTGTTGCGGCTCGAATTCTGGTGGCCACGCTGCTCGGCGCTGCCGTCGCTCTGACGGTGGGCAACACGGTTGGCTGGCGATACGCGCTTGCCGGCTGGGTCGCCGGCGCCGGGGTGTACGTGGTGTGGACGCGGCTAATCCTCGGCGGAATGGATGCTGAGCAAACGTGCAGACATGCGACCCGGGAGGACCCCACCCGCTGGTTCGCCGATGTGGTGATCGTGTCGGCGAGCATCGCGAGCCTCGGCGGGGTCGGCTACGTGGTGGTCGCCGGAACGGGCTCCGCTCCCCAAACCTTGCAATCCGCCATTCTGGGCATCTTGAGCGTCGCGGCGTCCTGGTTTGCGGTGCATACGCTGTTCACCGTGCACTACGCGCGGCTCTACTACTCGGATGAACCGGGCGGAATCAACTTCCACGACCCAGAGCCGCCCTGTTTTCGGGACTTCGCTTATGTGGCCTACACCGTCGGCATGACCTACCAGGTGTCGGACACCGAGATTGGATTGAGGTCCATCAGGGGGACGGTGCTGCGACACGCGATGCTCTCTTACCTTCTCGGCGCGGTTGTCCTGGCCGTCACGATCAATCTGATCGCCGGTCTCGGTTCCAAGTTCCAATAGCGCGCCGAGCTACGCTGGCCGGTATGGCCATTGAGTCCACCATGCTCGCCCTCGGCACCCCCGCCCCGCCGTTCACGCTGCCCGAGCCGGCCACCGGCGGCACCGTCAGCCTCGACGAGCTGACGGGCCCAGCCCTTGTCGTCGCGTTCATCTGTAATCACTGCCCGTATGTAAAGCACGTCGCCGCGGGGCTCGCCGCGCTCGGCCGGGACCTCGCCGAACAGGGGGTCGCGATGGTCGCCATCTCCAGCAATGACGTCGTCACCTACCCGCAGGACGGACCTGACGAGATGGTCGTCGAGGCGCTAGGCCACGGCTGGACGTTTCCCTACCTCTACGACCAAACCCAGGACGTTGCCCGCGCCTACTCCGCGGCCTGCACACCCGACATATTCGTCTTCGATGGCGAACGTCGGCTCGTCTACCGCGGCCAGCTCGACGATTCCCGACCCAAGAACGAGCGACCGGTGACTGCTGCTGACGTCCGGGCGGCGGTCGATGCCGTGCTCGCGGGGCGGCCGGTCGACAGCGACCAGCGGCCGTCGATCGGGTGCGGCATCAAATGGCGTTGAGTCGCGCTTACCCAAGCTAGGTATGCGCCGATGAAAGTTGCGCTGGCGGGCTATGGAAGCCGCGGCGATGTCGAGCCGCTGGCTGCCGTCGGTCAGGAGCTGCTGCGCCGGGGCCATGAAGTGCGCACGGCGGTCCCACCCAACATGCTGGAATTCGTGGAGTCGGCGGGGCTTACCGCAGTCGCCTTCGGGTCCGAACCGCCGCGGCCGGGCGGTAAAGACTTCGCCCCCGCCAACGCGATCCAGAACCCGGCCAGCTTGATGGCCGAAGTCGTGGGGCATATCACCCAGGCCTGGGCGGAGTGGGGCACGGCGCTGACGGAGTTGGCGGACGGTGCGGATCTGCTATTGACGGGCAAGGTCGAGCAGGGTCTGGCCGCGAACGTCGCTGAGTACTACGGCATTCCGCTGGCGACGCTGCAATACTTCCCCGAGGGGGATTCGCCCCTGGGCGGCTTGCTTGGGGATGTCACTCGGGAGTCGCAAGACGCCCAGCGTCGTGCGCTGGGCCTACCCCAGGCCACCGGACCGTCGATGCGAGCTGACTTGGAAATCCAGGCCTATGACGAGCTGTGCTTTCCCGGGCTGGCAGACGAATGGTCGCAACAGGGTGATCCTCCGCGCTTCAGGCCCTTCGTTGGTGCTCTGACGCTGGAATTGCCTGGCGACGCCGACGACGAGGTGTCGTCGTGGATTGCCGCGGGGACGCCGCCCATCTACTTCGGCTTTGGCAGTATGCCGATCCCGTCTCCCGCGGAGACGGTCGCCGTGGTCAGCGCGGCCTGCATGCAGCTGGGCGAGCGGGCGTTGATGTCCAGCGGCCCGAATGACTTCAGCCGCATCCCGCGTTTCGACAACGTCAGGGTTGTTGGTGGGGTGAATCACTCGGCCGTCTTTCCCGCCTGCCGCGCGGTCGTCCACCACGGCGGCTGCGGCACTACGGCCGCGGCCATGCGAGCCGCTGTCCCCACGTTGATCCTCTGGCACCAGGTCGACGACCAGGCGATCTGGGCAGCTGCCGTTACCCAGCTGAAAGTCGGTTCTGCGCGTGCCTTTTCGGCCAGCACCCTGGACTCCCTGGTCGCGGACCTGCGCCTCGTCCTCGCACCGGAGTGCGTCAGTCGGGCCCGCGCGGTCGCCGCCCAGATGACCACACCAGCCGACAGTGCCGCGCGCGCGGCTGATCTCCTAGAAGAGGCGGTCCGCCTGGGGCGCACCGGCTTTGCGAGTTAGGTTCAGCTGATGAAAGTTGTGGTGGTCGGGTACGGAAGTCGGGGCGATGTCGAGCCCTGCGCAGCCGTCGGTCGGGAACTGCTGCGCCGCGGTCACGACGTGAGAATGGCGGTCCCGCCTAACATGGTTGGCTTCGTCGAGTCGGCTGGCGTTGCGGCGGTCCCCTACGGGCCGGACTCGCGGGAGGCGATGAACCCGGCCATGGATTTTGTCCGCGATTTACCGGCGAAGATGCAGAATCCGGCCAGAATGTTGACCGAAGTTATTGAACGTGTCAGCCGGGTCAAGCAGGAGAAGAGCTCGACGCTGAAGGAGGTGGCAAACGGGGCCGACCTGCTGTTGGCGAGCTTCAATGAGCAAGGGGTGGCCGCCAATGTTGCTGAGTATTACGACATCCCAATGGCTGCGCTGCACTACTTCCCAACGCGGATTTGGGCATCCGGGCCGGTGGCTCTCGGAATTACGCAGGATACTGACGACGCCCAACGCCGCGCACTGGGTTTGCCGGGCGCCGGCGCAACCTCGAGTTCGCTGGAGATCCAGGCCTACGACGAGCTCTGCCTGCCCGGGCCGGCCGCCGAATGGGTGGAACCGGATGGGTCTCAATGTTTCAGGCCTTTCGTCGGTGCGCTGACGCTGGAGTTGCCGACCGATGCCGACGGAGAGGTGCTGTCGTGGATTGCCGCTGGAACGCCGCCGATCTACTTCGGCTTTGGCAGCACGCCGATCGTATCTCCGGCTGAGACGGTCGCCGTGATCAGCGCGGCCTGCGCGCGGTTAGGCGAGCGGGCGTTGATTTGCAGCGGCGCTGACGATTTCACCGACGTCCCGATTTTCGACCATGTGAAGGTGGTGGGCGAGGTCAACCACGCGGCGATCTTTCCCGCGTGCCGCGCGGTGGTCCACCACGGGGGCGCCGGGGCGACGGCCGCAGGCATGCGAGCTGGAATCCCGAGTCTGATCCTGTGGTTCTGGCTCGATCAGCCAATGTGGGCAGACGGGGTGACGCGATTGAAAACCGGCTCCGGGCGGCAATTCCACGCGAGCACCCTGGATTCACTGGTCGCGGATCTGCGTTGCATCCTCGCTCCGGAATATGCGACCCGAGCCCGTGAGGTCGCGGGCAAGATGACCAAATCCGCCGAAAGTATCATCGCCGTCGCAGATCTGCTGGAAGAGACCGCTCGCCTCCACGTTCTCTGATCGGTGCAGGCGGCCCTAGCGGTCGCCGCGGGGTTGCCAGCTGTTGCGGTCTGAGTGGTCGGTAATGTCGATGGTGTGCTGTAACAACAGATATGTGAATCTGGCGTCGTGGGCTGAGCGCAATGGTGTTGCACGGGTGACTGCGTATCGCTGGTTTCGTGCTGGTGTGTTGCCCGTCCCAGCCCGGGCTGTTCACTCACCCACCAGCGTGGTGACAACGCCGCGATCAACCTCGCACGCTACGAGGAACCCATTAGCGTCGTCGGCCCAGTTGGGGCCACTCGCAACGGATTCCGGTCGGCGCGCCAACACCACGCCCGCATGGGTATGTCGATCGTGTCGGCGCCGGGGAATCGCGCGTCCAATACAGCCCGGGCATCGGCCAGCGCCTGCGCCCGATCATCAGGAGGCGCGATGATGGCCCTGCTGTAAGTACCCAGCATCGCAACGACGTTGTCCACGGTCATCGCGCGCGAGAATTTGAACGTCTCGCGGGCAATTTTGTGGAAGATCTGAGGTTCCGGCAGCGCAAAGTCCAGGCGCCGCCGGAACCGATCCGCTTGTCGTGGCACGCGGCCGCCCAGCACATCGAGCTCACGCACCCAGTCCACCTCGCGATCCCGGCTCGTCCAGACCAGCCCGAGCCGGCCACCGTCGCGCAGCACGCGCCCGATCTCCGGAATGGCTCTTTCAGGGTCCATCCAATGCCAGGCCGAGGAGACGAACATCGCGTCGGCGGCGGCGTCCGGCAGCGGAATCGATTCGCCTTGGCCCTCGACAACGCGGACCCCCGGGGAACGCGCGGTCAGCACCTCACGCATCCGGGAATCGGGCTCGACGGCGATGACCTCACGCACTCTGCCCAACAACGTGCGGGTGAACAATCCAGTGCCGGCACCGACATCGACGGCCACCTCGCAACCGGGCGGAACCAGCCAGTCCACCGCGTTCCGCGGGGGCTGTGGCCGCAACTCGTTGTAGTCCTCGGCGATCGATCCGAAGGACATCGCGCGCTCCTGCCGATCGGTCACGCCCGCCACGGTAGTCGCGCTTCGTAAGTGGACCGTTGGGCTGCAATAACCAGTTATCCTCACTGCGGCGAACGGACGGAGATGTGATGGTGAACCACCAGCAGGCCGACAAGATGACATCGGGCAGGGGCTTCATCGCGGCGCTCGATCAGAGTGGCGGCTCGACGCCCAAGGCGCTGCTTCAGTACGGCATCGAGGAAAGTTCGTATTCCTCCGAGCAGCAGATGTTCGATCTCATCCATCAGATGCGTGCGCGGATCATCACCTCGCCGGCGTTCAATGGCGACCGGATACTCGCCGCCATCCTCTTCGAGCAGACCATGGATCGCGCAATCGATGGCGAGCCGTCGGCGAGCTTCCTGTGGCAGCGCAAGAACGTCGTGCCGCTGCTGAAGATCGACAAGGGTCTGACCGACGTCGCCGACGGCGTCCAGCTGATGAAACCGATCCCGGGGCTCGACGACCTGCTGACCCGCGCCGTACAGCACGGAATCTTCGGCACCAAGGAGCGCTCGGTGATCGGCGCCGCCAGCCCCGGTGGCATCAAAGCCATCGTCGACCAGCAGTTCGAATTGGCGCACCAGGTCCTCTCGCACGGGCTAATNNCGCACCTCGACGACATCCCGGACGGCACGCAGGTGATGCTCAAGCTCTCGCTACCGACGGTCACCAATTACTACCGGCCGCTGATCGAGCATCCCAGGGTGATGCGCGTCGTGGCCCTGTCGGGTGGTTACTCACGCGCCGAGGCCGACGCGTTGCTGGCCCAGAACACCGGGTTGATCGCCAGCTTCAGCCGCGCGCTCACCGAGGGATTATCGGCCGGGCAGTCCGACGAGGAGTTCAACGCGACACTGGACCGCGCGATCCAGTCCATCTATGAGGCTTCAACCGCGGGTTGATCGGCGACCGCTGTCATACGTCGCGGTTAGAGTGCGGGTCATGCGGCTGGACCGAGTGGCGCGGCGCGGCCTGGTTTGGGTTGTGCTGTGGGCTGCCGTTTGCCTGGGGATGGTGATCAACCATCATCGAATTGGGGCATATGTTTTCGCCGCTGTCTTCGTTGTCAGCGTCTGCTGGTGGTACGGCAGTTTAAGTGACCGCGCTCGGGACCGAGAACGCGAGGAAACGTTGCGGGCGTCGGGATTCGATCAAATCGACAAGATGAGCGGTATCGAGTTCGAGGAATACTTCGCAGCTGTCCTCAGGGGCCTCGGTTATGACGTAACAACGACGAAGACCACCGGCGATTTTGGTGTCGACCTGGTGGCGGCGAGGGACGGCACGCGAACAGCCGTCCAGTGCAAGCGAAAAACAGGCGGCGCGGTTGGTGCCGCAGCCGTCCAACAGGTCGTCGCCGGGGCGCGGATGCACGAGTGCAGCGCGACGATGGTTGTCACCAATAACCTGTTCACCCGAGCGGCTCAGCAACTGGCGGTGGTGCACGATTGCGAACTGGTTGACCGACGGCGGTTGAGACAGCTGGTATTTGACGGCCGTAGCGAGATGGCGTCGACTGCGCCGCACGGCCATCCCAGCTCGGCTCAGGCCGATTCCCACATCTGCACGGGGGTCAATGGGTTGCAGAACAGAGGTGAAGATTTCTACAAGAGCTATCGGAATCTGACCGGCGCCGAACGACAGTCCGTCGTCAACGCAAAGCTGCTCAGCGGCCAGCTTCGAACCTTGGCGACGGTCGGAGCGCCATCGGGTCAGACGGACGGGTCTGCCGCGATCAGCGCGGCCAGCCCGGGCGTGCGGTTGGCGCTGGAAAAGGTGGTTCACGACGCCGACAGGCTCGCACAACGTTTCGCCGACATCGCGAATGGGTCGTCGGCATCCGGCGTGGACCGCGAGCTGACATCGATGTTCGCTTCGTTCACCGACGCCTTGATTGCCTGTGCAAAGGCCGGACATGCTCCGGCCTGGTTCAATCCGAACGACATGCTGAGTCACTGAATCTAGTCGTAGATGACGGTAAGCCCCCGGCGCTCGAGGTCGGCCAACCGGTTCCGCATGGATTGAAGTAGTAGCGCGATCGCTACTCTGAACCGGTCAGCGCCGTCGGCGATCTGGCGCCCTCGACTGGAAGGAAGTCAGGTGTCCATTGCTCAGCGCGAACGCGCAGCCCTGGTCGACACCATGCGCACCGTGGGGCCCGAGGCGCCCACCCTGTGCGATGGCTGGAACGTCCGCGACCTGGCGGCTCACCTGATGATCCGGGAGTACCGCCTGGACGCATCACCGGGCATCCTTATCCCCTTTTTCGCCGCCCACACCGAAAAGGTGCAAAACGACGTAGCCCAGCACACCGACTGGGACGAATTGCTACGGAAGGTCGCGTCCGGTCCGCCGGTCTATTCACCGCTCAAGCTGCTCGACCCGGTGGCCAATGTCGGCGAGATGTTCATCCATCACGAGGACGTGCGTCGCGCCCAGCCGGACTGGGAGCCGCGTGTGCTTGAACCCGCCCTGGCCAACTCGCTGCGCCGCAGCCTATCGATGATGGGCCGGATGACGCTGGGGAAGGCGCCCGGCCGCGTGGCGTTGCGCACGACAGACGGCACGACGGTACTGACCGCCGGCCGCGGCCCGGCCGTCACCGTGACCGGTGCACCCGAGGAGTTACTGTTGTTCTCCGCCGGGCGACTGGCCCGGGTCGAGTTCGACGGCGATGACGCGGCGGTCCAAGCGGTCCGCGACGCGCCCAAGGGCTTGTAGCCCGATGCCCCGGGTTGCGATACTCGACGACTACGCCGGGTTGGCCCTTGGCCTCGCAGACTGGTCGCCGGTTCAAATCCGTTCCGAGGTAACCGTTTTCGACCGTCATCTCTCCGAGGCGGAGGCCGCGGACGCACTACGGCCGTTCGATGTGATCTGTACCGTGCGTGAGCGGATGGCGCTTCCGCGCACGCTCATCGAGCGACTGCCGAATCTGAAACTGATCACCATCATCGGCAAGAGCCTGCCGAATCTGGACATGGCCGCGGCTAGCGAACGAGGCGTCCTGGTGGCGCACTCGAACTTCGCCAGTCCGCGTTACAGCGCGGTCCGCGACGCCACTCCGGAACTCGCCTGGGGGTTGATGATTGCGACGGTGCGCAATCTGGCCGAAGAGCACCGGGGCATGCGGGACGGCGGGTGGCAGACCACCANNGTTTGGCATGCAAGTCATCGCGTGGAGCCAGAACCTCACCGAGGAGGCGGCGACGGCGGTCGGCGCTCGCCGGGTCGAGAAAGCGACCCTCTTCGAAGAGTCCGACGTGGTGTCCATCCACATGGTGCTTTCGGAGCGCACGCGAGGGCTGGTCGCTGAACCCGAGCTGGCCCTGATGAAGCCGCAGGCCTACCTGATCAACACGTCCCGGGGCCCGATCGTCGATGAGGCCGCTCTGATCGCGGCACTCAAGAACGGGCGTATCGCCGGTGCCGGGCTCGACGTCTATGACGTCGAGCCGCCCCCGGCCGATCATCCGTTGCGTGCGCTCCCGAATGTGACGTTGTCTCCGCACCTGGGATACGTCACCCGCGAAATACTGGCTGCCTTCTACTCAGACACCGTAGAAGCCGTGGCGGCCTGGCTTAACGGGACGCCCATTCGAATAGCCAACCTCGACGCATTGCAGCGGCCAGATATCAATTAGCTGGAACAATAAGTCGATTCCGCTGCGCTGACCATGGATGTGACGTCCGCGAACGTGATGCCTTTCGGACCCAGCGTGGAGTGGATGTCGGTGGCAATCGCGTCAGGCGTTTTGCCGGCGTTGCGGTCGGTGCAGATTTGCTTCCCCATCGCGACGATGTCGGAGTCATCCCCCGACGGCCACGTGAAGCCCAAGCTGTGCATTTTGGAGAGGAAAGTGTCGTCGGTGCTGTCGGCAAGCGCAATCGCAGTGCTAGTTGTCAGCGCAGCACTAACCATCACGGGGACGGTCAGCCTGGCCAGCCAGCGGCGTGAAGACATTTTTATTGCCCTTCCTACTTGTTGGCGACGTTGTTGACGACGATGCCGTAAGTATGAGGCGTCGCTGCGGGAATGGCATCTTAATCAGGAAAGCTGGGAAAATGCTTGCGAAGAGCTGAACGCATTTCCAACGTTCGCCGCGGCGCAGCAGCGGCCATAACATCAGTAAAATCGTAACCACCATGACAAACGATTCGACGACCACACTAAGCGAGCAGCGTTTCGTTTCACTCACCACGTTCAAGCGCAATGGAGAAGGCGTCGCAGCGCCGATGTGGATCGGCCGTGACGGCCCCGACCTTTTCATCTGGACACCGGCCGAAAGCTGGAAAGTCAAACGGGTCCGCAATAACCCCCGCATCCAGCTGGCACCGAGCAGCCGGTCCGGAAAGGTGCGCGACGGTGTAGTGCCCGTGGACGGCACCGCAGAGGTGCTCACCGAACCGGCGACGGTGGATCGGCTCCAGGGCGAGATCCGCAGCAAGTACGGCCTCCAGTACTACCTGGTGACGCTGATCGAGAAGATCGCGGCGGGTGGACGAAACAAGCCGCGGGTCATCCTGCGGATTGCGGTTACTTCTCCAGGGTGAACTGGTTGACGTCGATGTAGCCGATCCGAAACGACTTGGCGCACCCGGTCAGGTATTTCTCGTAGCGCTCGTAGACCTCTTCGGCCTACCCCCGCATGCTCGGGCACAACCATCCGATTTCTGCCGCGCGCTGGATTACGCGCTGTTGATGACACGTAGTCGCCTGCGTTTCGGTTCAACGCATCCGCGATCGGTTATGAGATCAGTGAGCGAGCAGGCGTCGTTTCTGCTCGGTGAACTCCTCCTCGGTGAGGATCCCGGAGTCGCGCAGGGAGGCCAGTTCGCGTAGCTCGGCGGAGATGCTCGTGATCGGGCCGCCAGCCGGAACCTGTGGCGGTGGTTCACTCGGCTGCGGCGGTTCACCCGGCTTACCGGTAGGTGCCCCGATCCGTTCCCGGGGTCGCGGGCCAGCTGCGCCGCCAGTCCCGGCCATCGCGCGCCCCGCCATACCGGCCGTGGCCATCTGACCCCACAGGTTTCCGGCGCCGGCGGTGGAAGCTCCCGCGGCTGTGCTCGCGCTGGTGGCCGGCAACGGCAAGGCGAGTGAACGCATCGCCGGGGCCGCCTCGGCCCAACCGGACGGCACCGACAATTTCCCGATGGTGTTCGCCTCCCCCAGGCCCGCCGAAACGGGCGAGCCCAGGTTCGTGATCACCGGAAACTGCGTCGGGGGCACCGGTGCTTCTCCCGGCCAAGGTTGAGTCCCCGCCCAGCCGCTGACGATGTCGTCCGTGTGGAAACCGGTTAGGGCACCGGCCACGTCGAAGGGAAAAGACGTCAACGACACCGGTGCGTCGACACCAAGCCCGGCCACGCTGGCAGGTAAGTCGAAAAAAATTGCGATCAGATCGCTCGCCAGGTCCAACAGGGTCAGCGGGCTCGCCGCGGCAGCGGTTGGCCCGGCCGACGCAAGGTTGGATAGCGCGGCGGGCACCGCCGAGAAGGCTTGCTGTGCCGAAGCGACGACGTTCTGCGCGTTGCCGGCGGCTTGGCTGGCCGCGGCGCCCTGACCCGCCTGCCCATCCGCGTTGGTGCTCGCGGGTGGGGACGTGAACGGCGCCAGCGTGGTCGCGGACGCCGAAGAACCCGCGTAGCCGTACATCGCGGCGGTGTCTTGGGCCCACATCTCGGCGTACTGGATTTCGGTCGTCGCGATCGCTGGGGTGTTCTGCCCGAAGATGTTCGTCGCCGCCAGTGCCATCAGCATGCTGCGGTTGGCCGAGACCACCGGCGGCGGCACCGTTTCCGCGAACGCCGTCTCGTAGGCGGTGGCCGCCGCTTTGGCCTGTTCGGCGGCCTGTTCGGCCTGCGCGGCGGTGCTCCTCGTCCACGCCACATACGGGGCGGCCGCGCCAGCCATCGATGCCGAAGACGGACCCAGCCAGGGTCCCGCGGTCAATTCCGCGATCATCGATTGATACGAGCTCGCCGTCGAATTCAGGTCCGCGGCCAGCGTGGCCCACGCGGCCGCCGCAGCCACCATCGGTCCCGAGCCGGGACCGGAATAGATCCGGGCAGAGTTGATCTCCGGCGGCACTGCTGCGAAGTCCATGCCGTTCCTCCCCTCGGTAACGGGCCGTCAAACTCTTGGCAAACACCGATTAGGGAATATTAGGCTGCGCAGCGACCTGCGGCCCCCCGTGAGGAACCGGTGGGCGCTCAGCTGGGTGGGGCGGTGAAGATGATCGAATTCCCGGAGGTTTTCCAGGCTGTCGCGAAGGTGGCTGTGGACACCTGCTCGTCAGAGTGGTCGGCGCCCGGGTCGTTGAGGTGAACGATGTCCTTATTGGTGTCGACGCCGGTGACCACCAGGAAGTGATCGGCCGTGCTGCGCTGGTCACTGGTGTTCCAGACGACCGCCGAATTGACATAAGCGATCACCTTGCGGCCGGCGCCGAGGTACCCCTGCACCGCGGGCATCCCGGTCTGGTCGGGGTGGTCGTCATCGCTCATCGTCGACTTGATGCCGTAATGATCGAACAGCGCCACCAGGTCCCCCATCGAGACGCCACCGTTGCCGTTGGTGTGACTCGGGTCGTTACGGGGGGCGTATATCTGAGTACCGGGGTTGACCACGGAGGGCGTGTGCTCCGCCAGCGTGAGTATCTGCTCTTCCGTCGGCTCCTGTCCGGTGGTCTCACCGACTATGTCGGCGACGGACATCAGCCCGCAGTTGTCTTCGAGCGACTGGGCGTGCCAATACTTGGCGACCGCGGCCGGTTCGCCATACACACCGGGCACCGCGGCGGCCGGGGAGGCGCTTGGCGTCGGCGTCATTGATAAGTTGCCCAAGGCACCGCTGGGAGTAGCCGCGGACGCGACCGACGACGATGTCGACGACGGCGGGGATGCCGTCTCCGACGAGGAACACCCTGCTACGAGGGAAATACCGGCGAAGCCGATGCACGCGTTGAATGCGGCAATTCGTGCCGTGGTCGCGATCCAGGAGTTCAACACGCGTCTAGTGAAGACCAATTCTGGAGGTCGCGCGACTTTTCTCGGCAATGAGCGCCGCGGCGCCTTTCTGGTTGGCCAAGCCGGTAAGTCGTTCGATACCGTTTCCGACGGAAACCAGGGAGGAGAAAGAATGACTGCTAACACCGTCACCGGCAAAACGTTCTCATCGCCGGCGGGGCTAAGAATTTGGGCGGGTTGATTTCGCGTGATCTCGCGGCGCAAGGTGCGCGAGCGGTCGCGGTGCACTACAACAGCGAGTCCACGCGGTCGGCGGCCGAGGAAACCGCTTCGGCCGTTTCGGCGGCGGGCGCGACCGCGCAACTGTTTCAGGCCGACTTGACCAGCCCGGCAGCGGTGAAAAAATTGTTTGACGACGCCGAGGAGGGACTGGGCTCGATCGACATCGCGATCAATACCACCGGCATGGTGATCAAGAAGCCGTTCCCAGAGATCACCGAAGAGGACTACGACAAGATCTTCGCAATCAACGCCAAGACCGCGTTCTTCTTCATCCAACAGGCCGGGGCGCGTCTCTCGGATCGCGGGAAGATTGTCACCCTGGTGACGTCTCTGCTGTCGGCGTTTACCGGACTGTATTCGATCTACGCCGGCTCTAAGGCACCGGTCGAGCACTTCCACCCGTGCGGCGTCCAAGGAATTCGGGGGACGCGGAATCTCGGTTAACGCGGTGGCCCCGGGGCCGATGGAGACGCCGTTCTTTTACGGACAGGAGACTAAGGACTCCGCTGATTACAACCAGAACGCCGCGGACCTGTCGAAGTTCACCGAAACGGGATTGACCGATCCGCGGGACATCGTGCCGCTGGTTCGGTTCCTGGTCAGTGATGGCTGGTGGATCACGGGGCAGACGATCCTGGCCAACGGCGGCTACACCACCCGTTAGGCATGCGCGATCCAATCGGCAGTTCAATCGGAGGCTCATGGCTTCGCGACCGCCGCGAACATGCCGAGGTCAGCATGGTCGAGCTGTTCTTCGACCTGGTGTACGTCTTCGCCGTTACCCAACTCAGTCACACGCTATTGCACGACCTCACCGGCCTGAACGCACTGCACACGCTGGTGTTGTGGTTCGCGGTGTGGCTGGGCTGGCAATACACCTCTTGGGTGACCAACTGGTTCGACCCCGAGACGCCGGCGATCCGCACCATGCTGTTCTGCTTGATGGCGGTTGTGCTGGTGATGGCGGCCGCCATTCCGGACGCATTCCACAAACATGCCCTCGTCTTCGCCACCGCCTATGTCGCGCTGCAGGTGGGCAGGACCGTCTTCGTGCTCGTCAGCCTAGGCCGCGACAACGACCTCACCCCGAATTTCGCCCGCATGCCCGCCTGGCTGCTGGTGTCGGCATGTCTGTGGATTGCCGGCGCTCTGGCCGATGACTGGATCCGGTTTTCTCTATGGGCAACAGCGGTTTTGGTCGAATACGTGTCCCCGATGATCGGGTTCGCCTTCCCCTTTTTGGGTAAATCCAGCACCTCCGAATGGACCATCGACGGCGCTCACCTCGCCGAACGGTGCCGACTCTTCGTCATCGTCGCGTTCGGCGAAACAATCCTCACCACTGGGGTACGGCTCTCCGAGCAACCCAGCTGGAGCGCCCCGGTGCTCATCGCGGTCGCCGTGGCATTTCTCGGTGTGGTTGCGGCGTGGTGGATCTACTTCGGCACCAGCAGCTCCGACGGCAGCGCCGTCATCAGCCGGTCCGACGATCCCGGACGCGTCGGCGCGAAGTTTCATTACGTCCACGTCATCCTTATCGGCGGCGTGATCGTAAGCGCCGTGGCCAACGACCTTGTCCTGGCGGAACCGGCTGCCGAAATGACCCCGCCCATTACCGGGGTCTTGATCGGCGGGCCCGCGATCTACCTGCTCGGCAGCCTGATCTACAAACACGTCGTGTACCAGAAAATTGCCTACACGCACGTCGGCGGCCTATGCGCCCTCGCATTACTGGCTGTCGTCGCACCCCTTACCGACCGTCTGATGGTCGGTGGCCTCACCCTGGCTGTACTCATCGGGGTCGCAGCCGGGGAAATCGCGATCCGGCGAGGACAAGCCCTCGGCGCATGAAGGCACGGCTGCCATGTGGAACGTCCTAGCGGTGGTGAGAAGTAGCAACCGTCATGTAGAAGAGTCTGGTGAAGGATGCGCCCCCCGGTTCGTTCGATCGGTCAACGTTGCGCGACGCGATGGGCCGCCGGTTGCATCGCCGGGCGGTTGTCGAGGGCCAGATCACGGTGCCGGCGGTTCCGGCCATGGTCGACGACTACGTCACGATGTGCGAAAACGTCTGTGCGATCGTGGGCGCGCAGCAGACGGGCGCAGAACGCGCCGGCCTTAAAACGTGGATAGCAACCGAGTTGGCCCGGGCCTATACCGCCTCCCAGCGTTCGAACATCGTTATCGCGTACCACGCCCCGTTCGGCATCGGGGTGAACTTCCGCATCACGTCGGAGTGGTTGACGGTCGGCAGCGATTACGACACCTGGGTTGGCACGCGAGAGGGGCCACTGTTTGGCACCGCGGCGGACGCGCGCGTGTGGTCGCTGGCAGCTGAAGCGGCCGACCCGGCCAGCTATCGCGTGCTGGATATCGGTGCCGGAACCGGGCGCAACGCGCTGGCACTGGCCCGCCGCGGCCACCCCGTGGACGCTGTGGAGATGAGCCCGAAGTTCGCCGAAATCATTCGTTCCGAGGCCGAACGGGAATCGCTTGACGTGCACGTCATCGAGGGCGATGCCTTCGACACCATGGATGGTGTTCACTCGGACTATCAGCTGATCGTGGCCTCCGAAGTGGTTCCCGACTTCCGCACGACCCAGGAGTTACGCGGTGTGCTCGAACTTGCGGCCGATTGTCTGGCTCCCGGTGGACGGCTGGTGTTGAACGCGTTCTTGCCGCGCCAGGGCTACAGCCCTGACAACGCCGCGCTGGAGCTCGGGCAGCAGGTCAACACGATGATCTTCACCCGGGATGAGATGGCGAGCGGGACGGCTCGACTGCCTCTTGAGCTCGTTGCCGACGACTCCGCCGTCGAGTACGAGGAATCCAATCTGCCGGAGGGAGCGTGGCCACCCACCGACTGGTTCGTCGGCTGGGCCAACGGCCTCGACTTGTTTGACGTCAACGCTGACGAATCCCCCATCGAGTTGCGTTGGCTGGTCTTTCAGAAAGCTTGACCCTTGAATCCACCTCGGGCGATGCGTCGCCAGTTACAGTTTCGCGGCAAGTAGAGTCTTGACTCATTCCAGATAAGCGACCATATTGGCATCGTGTCACCAACGGCGGATTACGCAGAACAGCTGCGGATGGCCGATTTGCGTGTGACCCGCCCCAGGCTCGCCGTGCTGGAAGCCGTGTACGCCCATCCGCACGCCGACACCGAGTCGATCTTCTCGGCGGTGCGGAGCGGCTTGCCTGATGTCTCTCGCCAGGCCGTGTACGACGTGCTCGGCGCGTTGACCACGGTCGGCCTGGTTCGCCGAATCCAGCCGGCGGGCATGGTCGCACGCTACGAGTCCCGGGTCGGCGACAACCATCACCACGTCGTATGCCGGACGTGCGGTGTCATCGCCGACGTCGACTGCGCGGTCGGCGACGCGCCCTGCTTGACNNTCGACTGCAGATTCCTGATCACGTCCGTGATCGCAGCCCGATTTACCCACCCTCGAAAGGAATGTTGTGAGCAACAGCGAAAACCCGGTGATCGATGCGCCCGAGCCCAAGGCGGGTGCTCCCCTGACGAACCGGGACTGGTGGCCTAACCAGGTCGACGTGTCGAAGCTGCACTTCCAGTCGTCGAAGGGCAACCCGCTCGGCGAGGACTTCGACTACGCCACGGAGTTCGCCAAGCTCGACGTCGAGGCCCTCAAGGCCGACGTGATCTCGATGCTCACCACCTCGCAGGACTGGTGGCCCGCCGACTACGGCCACTATGGCGGCCTGTTCATCCGGTTGAGCTGGCATGCCGCGGGCACCTACCGGATTCACGATGGCCGCGGCGGTGGCGGCCAGGGTGCGCAACGCTTCGCCCCACTCAACAGCTGGCCGGACAACGCCAACCTGGACAAGGGCCGGCGGCTGTTGTGGCCGATCAAGCAGAAGTACGGCAACAAGATCTCCTGGGCCGACCTGCTGGTCTTCGTCGGCAACGTCGCGTTGGAGTCGATGGGGTTCAAGACGTTCGGTTTCGGCTTTGGCCGCCCCGACATCTGGGAGCCCGAAGAGATCCTGTTCGGTGAAGAAGACGAGTGGTTGGGTACCAACAAGCGCTACTCCGGCGAGCGGACCCTCGCGGAGCCTTACGGTGCGACGACCATGGGCCTGATCTACGTGAATCCCGAAGGCCCCGAAGGCAAGCCGGATCCAGTCGCTGCGGCAATAGACATCCGCGAGACGTTCGGCCGGATGGCGATGAACGACGAGGAGACCGCCGCGCTCATCGTCGGTGGTCACAGCTTCGGCAAGACCCACGGCGCCGGCGACGCCGACCTGGTCGGTCCCGAGCCGGAGGCCGCTCCCATCGAACAACAGCTGCTGGGGTGGAAGAGCTCCTATGGCAGCGGCAAGGGCAAGGACACCGTCACCAGCGGCCTGGAGGTGGTTTGGACCGCGACCCCGACCAAATGGGGGAACGGGTTCCTGCAGAACCTCTACGGCTACGAGTGGGAGCTGACCAAGAGCCCCGCCGGAGCCTGGCAGTTCACCACAAAAGAAGGCGCCGGGGCGGGCACCATCCCCGACCCGTTCGGCGGGCCGGCTCGTACCCCGACCATGCTGGTCACGGACGTGGCGTTGCGGGAGGACCCGATCTACCGCCAGATCACCCAGCGCTGGCTGGATCACCCCGAGGAGCTGTCCGAGGCCTTCGCCAAGGCGTGGTACAAACTGCTGCACCGCGACTTGGGCCCGACCTCGCGCTACCTCGGGCCATGGGTTGCCGAGCCGCAGCTGTGGCAGGACCCGGTTCCGGCCGTCGACCATCAGCTGGTCGACGACAAGGACGTTGCGGCCCTGAAGGCCAAGGTCCTCGAATCCGGTCTGTCCGTTCCCCAGCTGGTTAATACGGCCTGGTCGGCGGCGGCGAGCTTCCGCAACACCGACAAGCGCGGTGGCGCGAACGGGGCACGGATTCGCCTCGAGCCGCAAAAGAGCTGGGCGGTCAACGAGCCGTCCGAGCTGGGCAAGGTGCTGCCGGTGCTGGAGAAGATCCAGCAGGACTTCAACGCCTCCGCTTCTGGCGGCAAGAAGATCTCGCTGGCCGACGTGATCGTGCTGGCCGGCTCCGCGGCGGTGGAGAAGGCGGCTAAAGACGCCGGACACGCCGTCACGGTGCCGTTCACGCCCGGGCGCACCGACGCCTCGCAAGAAAGCACCGACGTGGAGTCGTTCGCGGTGCTCGAACCGCGGGCCGACGGCTTCCGCAACTACGCCCGTGCCGGTGAAAAGGCGCCGCTGGAGCAGCTGCTGGTGGAGCGGGCGTACTTACTGGGTGTGACGGCTCCGGAGTTGACGGTGCTCATCGGGGGTCTGCGTGCCCTCGGCGCTAACCACGGTGGCACCAAGCACGGTGTGTTCACCGCCAAGCCGGGCGTGCTGACCACCGACTTCTTCGTCAACCTGCTCGACCTGAGCACGGAGTGGAAGGCGTCGGGGACCGCGGAGAACGTCTATGAGGGTCATGACCGGGCCTCGGGCGCTCTGAAGTGGACCGCGACCGCGAATGACCTGGTGTTCGGCTCGAACTCGGTGCTGCGTGCGCTGGTCGAGGTCTATGCGCAGGACGACAACAAAGGGAAGTTCGTGAAGGACTTCGTGAAGGCGTGGGTCAAGGTCGCCAACAACGACCGGTTCGACATCAAGTAACACCCGGACCTGGTTGTCCGATCACGCGACACCCCGCGAGTCATCGGCTCGCGGGGTGTTGTCTTTCCATTACCGATCGAGATCCCACTGGCCGTAATCGGCGGCAAGCACGTCGTCCACATCCACGTTTATGCCGCCCAGCAGGGGCCCCGGGTCGGACGGGCTGTTGACTATCCCCTGATAGAGCACCGCCGCGGCCTCGCGGTCTCCGTGCGACCACGCTTTCGTCTGCCATGCCCACCGGTGCCCCGCGGTGGTTGAGTGCCCGATGACGCCGTCGTCGATCGCCCACCCACACGCCTGGGCATGCCCGTAGATGCCAGTGCGCTCGACGCCCAGGACCGAGTTGATTCCCCGGAACCAGTCGACGGCGGGGCTATTCCAGGTGTTGTGGTCAATGTCGTCATCGATACTGAAGAAGATCGGGGCCGAATTCCCTCCCCCGGCCGCGTTGTGCAGCTGCAGGGCTGTCTGGGCGTCTGCCACGCCACCGTCGTGCCCGCGGGTGTAATCCGAAGGGGCCCCCGGCCAACCGGGCTTGCCGTACTGGAAATTGCTGACGATGTGCAGACCCGCGGTACGCAGCGCGTCCGCGTACTCGCGGGTGATGGGCTTTGCCTCGAAGTTCGCGCCGGGACGCGACTCGGACACGTAATTCACTACCCCGTCATAACCTGCCGATTTGATTTCGTCGGGCGCGATCCTGCGCTGGGCAAAGTCGATCAGCCGAAGGTTAGCTGCCGAAGCCCGCGGGGCGTCGCGCGTCGCTGCCGCTGTCCCCAGGCCCAGCAGAACCGGTGTAAACGCGTATTTGAGGACATCGCGCCGTGAAGCGGATCGCCGTGGGCCGCTCCCCCGTGGCCCAGCCGAATCGTGCACCGCGCGATGGTAACAAAACCGGCCCTGCGAGCCCGCTCTGGCGCAAGCGGGGGTGCTGACGTGCGTCCGGTAGAGTTCGGTTAACGGGCAATGAAAATGGGGTTGAGCTGTGGATTTGACTGGCCGATCCAGCCCGGATGATAAGCCGCCGTCCGCGGCTGCGCGTTGCGGCGATTAGCTGAGCGAATTATAGTCTGGACACATGTCCAGTTTGCTATTGCGCTGCTCAGGAGCGCATTGATGGCGACGGATTTGAGGGCGCCCTTCGGCGGTCGTGCACCAGAAGGAATGAATTGAGTATGCGAATTGCCCTGCTGTCCTACCGCAGCAAGGACCATTGCGGCGGACAGGGCGTCTATGTACGCCACCTCAGCCGCGGTCTGGTGGAGCTCGGTCATGACGTCGAAGTGTTCTCCGGCCAGCCGTACCCGGAGCTGCTCGATCCGCGGGTGCGATTGACCAAAGTGCCGAGCCTCGATCTCTACCGCGAGCCGGACCCATTCCGGGTGCCGTGGCCGAGCGAGATTCGGGACTCGATCGACGTCTTGGAACTCGCCACGATGTGGAGCGCGGGCTTCCCCGAACCGCGGACTTTTACGCTGCGGGTCGCCCGGCTGCTGGCTGATCGGATGGCCGATTTCGACATCGTGCACGACAACCAGAGCCTGGGAACGGGGCTGCTCAAGATCGCCGACGCTGGGCTGCCGGTCGTGGCCACCGTGCACCACCCCATCACCCGTGATCGGGTGCTTGACCTGGCCGCTGCGCGATGGTGGCGAAAGCCTTTGGTGCACCGCTGGTATGGGTTTTCCAAGATGCAGAAACAGGTGTCGCGCCAGATCCCGGATCTGCTGACCGTCTCGTCGTCGTCCGCCACGGACATCGTCGCCGACTTCGGTGTCTCGCCGGATCAACTCCACGTCGTGCCGTTGGGCGTCAACACCGACCTCTTCAAGCCGGGAACGAGCCCACGCCAACCTGGCCGGGTCATCGCGATCGCCAGCGCCGACACCCCGTTGAAGGGGGTCAGCACCCTGCTCCACGCGGTTGCCAGGGTACGAGTGAACCGGGACGTCGAGTTGCGGCTCGTCGCCAAGGTGGAGCCGAACGGTCCTACCCACAAACTCATTGCCGAACTCGGCATCTCCGACATCGTCCACATCGCCAGCGGGCTTTCCGACGCGGAACTGGCCGGCTTGTTTGCGTCGGCTGAGGTCGCGTGCATTCCGTCGCTGTACGAGGGCTTTTCGCTGCCTGCCGTCGAAGCCATGGCGAGCGGTACCCCAATCGTCGCCAGCAGGGTGGGCGCACTGCCCGAAGTCGTTGGTACAGACGGTTCCTGCGCCGAGCTGGTGCCGGCCGCCGACGTCGAAGCGCTGAGCCGCGCGCTCGGCGCGCTACTCGACTCGCCGGAAAAGCGCCGAAGTCTGGGCAAGGCGGGCAGAGCCCGGGCGGTGAGCGTGTTCAGCTGGGAAGCGGTGGCCGCTCAAACGGTGCAAATCTACGAGCGGGCGATCGCACGAAGGGTCGACGCCGAAGGCGAAGCGCAATGCTGACAGTCGATTTCGATCGGCTGGGAATCGGGCCTGCTACCAAAGTGATCGACGTCGGCTGCGGTGCTGGTCGGCACGCCTTCGAAGCGTATCGGCGCGGTGCCGATGTGATCGCGTTCGACCGCGATGCATCCGAACTGCAGTCGGTGGACACCATCCTCCAGGCGATGGCCGAGACCGGAGAGGCACCCGCCACGGCCTCGGCAGAAGTGGTTGTCGGCGATGCGTTGCACCTGCCCTACGCCGATGCGACATTTGACTGCGTCATTGCGTCCGAAATCCTGGAACACATACCAGAAGACGACGCCGCCATCGCGGAGCTGATCAGAGTGCTCAAGGTCGGTGGCACACTGGCGGTCAGCGTGCCGAGATGGTTCCCCGAGCGTGTGTGCTGGCTGCTGTCGGACGAATACCACAGCAACGAGGGCGGCCACGTGCGCATCTACCAAGCCGATAAGTTACGGGACAAGATCGTTGGGGGCGGATTGGCCCGAATGAACCTGACGCATACTCATCACGCGCACGCGCTGCACTCACCGTTCTGGTGGCTGAAATGCGTTGTCGGTGTTTCGAATGCCGATCATCCTGCGGTCACCACCTACCACAAGCTCCTGGTGTGGGATCTGATGCAGCGACCGAAGATCACGCAGATAGCAGAGTCTTTGCTCAATCCGCTGGTGGGCAAAAGTGTGGCCATGTACTTCACCAAGCACCAGGTCACACAAAGCACAGCGACGCTGGGAAATTCAGTTGCATCGGGTTAACCCGCCGGCGGTTGCAGGCATCCTTACCGCGAAGCAATGCCGAGAGACCGCGCGCTCGATCGCGGCCGCGCAGGAACCTTCGGGCGCCATTCCTTGGTTCGAGGGTGGGCATACCGATCCGTGGGATCACGTGGAATCCGCGATGGCTCTCACCGCGGCCGGATTATTGGAGCCGGCGCGGGCCGCGTTCGACTGGAGCCGTCGCACCCAGCGGCCAGACGGTTCCTGGCCCCTTCAGTTCCGCGATGGGATCGTCGAAGACGCCAACAGCGACAGCAACTTCTGCGCCTACATCGCCACCGGTGTCTGGCACCACCTGTTGGTCACCGGCGACAAATCATTCGCCGCGCGGATGTGGCCGGTGGTTTGCAAGGCGGTCGATTTCGTCATCGACTTGCAGGTGGGATACGGCGAGATCTGTTGGGCCCGAGGTGAAACCGGGCCCGTCCTCGAAGCGCTCTTGACCGGATGTGCCAGCGTGTTCCACAGCATCCGGTGTGCGCTTGCGCTCGCCGCGCTTGTCGGGGAACCGCAGCTGGAGTGGGAACTGGCGCTGGGTCGGCTGGGTCACGCGCTCGTCGCGCATCCGGAGGCGTTCACCGAAAAGGACCGCTACTCAATGGACTGGTACTACCCGATCCTCGGTGGTGCGCTGCGGGGTCCGGCGGCCGCCGCGCGAATCAAGCAGCGCTGGGACAACTTCGTGGTCGCCGATCTTGGCATTCGTTGTGTGGACGACCGGCCCTGGGTGACCGGCGCCGAAACGTGCGAGCTGGTCCTGGCGCTGGACGCGATCGGCCACCGATCATCCGCAAACCGGCAATTCGCCGCGATGCAGCACTTACGCGAAGACGACGGCTCTTACTGGACAGGTTTGGTGTTCGCGGATGGGAAGCGCTGGCCCGAGGAGCGCACCACCTGGACCGGGGCGGCGGTGATCCTGGCGGCCGACGCATTGTCGGATACCACCGCGGGCGCCGGGATCTTCCGCGGCGACGGGCTGCCGATGGGTTTGCTGACCGACTTCGATTGCGAATGCGTTGTTAGCGGCCCAGGCCGATGAGGTCGAGCCCGCAACCATTTTCGAATATTCTGCGATAGACATGACTGATGTAACCGGCGTAGCGTCATTGCGTCCACATCCGTACGAATTTGGGACGTCAAAATGCGAAAAAGAATCATTGTCGTTGCTGCCGCGGTGCTTACGATGGGCTCGCTGACGATTGCTGCCCCTGCACAAGCCGCCCAAACTCCTTACGAGCCAATAGTTCCCGTGAACCCCGGCACGCCGGTGCTGGTGCACCCGCTGGATTGCGAGGGCACTACCGGCGTGCATGGCTGCGGGCCCGGATGGTATTGGCGAAACGGCGAGCGCGGGTGGGCCTGCTACGCCTGCAACTAAATTGACGGGTGCGAAATTTAGCGCCGAACTCGCCAGCTGCGACTGACCGGGCGCTAGATTTGTTCGCCCGGCTGGCCGCTGGTGCGTTCGAGCACCCGTAGCGACCCGAGAGCCGACACTTCGCGGAACTGCCCGGAATCGATGGCGCGGCGATAGATGTAATACGGCGGGCGCCCGCCGTCCTTCGGGTCGGGGAACACGTCGTGGATGAGGAGCGCCCCGCCAACGGTCACCCACTTCGCCCAGCCGTCGAAGTCCTGCGTCGCGGCCGCTTCGGAGTGGCCGCCGTCGATGAACAACATCTGCAGCGGCGACCGCCAGCCGCGAGCCACAATCGGGGACTTGCCGACGACGGCGACAACGTGGTCGTCCAGACCGGCCGCATCGAGGGTGCGACGAAACGTCGGCAGCGTGTCGAATAGACCGGTGACCTCGTCGACCAACGAGGTGTCGTGATATTCCCAGCCGGACTGGTGTTCCTCGGAACCGTGGTGATGATCGATGGTGTAGAGCACGCTGCCGGTTTGCTGCGCAGCGGCGCCCAGTAACAGCGTCGACTTGCCGCAATAGGTGCCGATCTCCACGCCGACGCCGCCATCGAGGTAGCGCAGCGCGGCCTCAAAAAGTGCACGCCCCTCGTCGCCCGGCATGAAGCCTTGCACTTGCTCGGCCAACGCGAACACGCGTTCGGTTGAACTGACATCGGTGTGGCTCATCAGCTGAACCTATCCTGAGGGTGGGCCTGGGGTAGACACGGACCATGCTTCACCCCGCTCGGCGGCGGGCGCAGAATCGCCCTAACATCGAGTGGTGCGCCGTTTGTTTTTCCGTCGATTGATCGGTGTTGGCTTAGCTGGGGTTTTGATCGCCGCCGCGCTGATGTACGCCTCTGCAATGCTGCCCTTCGGGGCGCCGGGGGCGGCGCCGTCGGCCGCGGCGAGCTGTCCCGACGCGCAGGTGATCTTCGCCCGCGGCCGATATGAGTCTCCGGGGACGGGCATTCTCGGCAATGCGTTCATCAACTCGCTCGAATCCAAGGTCAACAAGAACATCACCACCTACGCCGTGAAGTATCCCGCCGACACGGAGATCGACACCGGCGCCAACGACATGAGCCACCACATCCAGGACATGGTCAACAATTGCCCGGACACCCGATTGGTGCTGGGCGGCTACTCGCTCGGGGCGGCGGTCACTGATGTGGTGCTCGCGGCGCCGTTCAGTGCATTCGGGTTCGACAGCCCTCTGCCGCCGGGCATCGACCAGCACATCGCCGCCGTCGCATTGTTCGGCAACGGAAGCCAGTGGGTAGGGCCGATCACGAACTTCAGCCCGGTCTACAACGACAGGACCATCGAGTTGTGCCAGGGCGCCGATCCCATCTGCAACCCGGCCGACCCCAACACCTGGAAAGAAAGCTGGCCACAACATCTCGCTCAGGCGTACATCGACGCGGGCATGGCCAACCAGGCGGCCGACTTCGTCGCAGGCAGGCTCTAAGCGCCCGGCTGATCGATCCCCGCGGTCAGCTGAGCGGCCAGAGCGTGAAGTGAGACACCGCGCCGACGGGCGATCGCGGCGAGCATCTTTCGAGAATGGCTTTTATCGACGCCGTAGCGGTCGGTGAGCACTCGGGCCGCGTCGGCAATGGTCTCACTGCCGGGTCCGCCAGGCTTGCGGACAGAGAGGAGTCGCCGCCACTGGCTCTGGCCTCAGCGGCCTCGTGGACGGCGGCTACCACGGTGGGCAGTACCAAATGGTCGTACCACTGCAGCCAGCGACCGCACTGGCCGGCCATGCGCCGAAGCTGTCCCAACTCCGCCTGGGTCGGCACGGCTGCACGGCATGGCTGATGAGTAGACACTATTCCCCGTACCGCCCCGTCATCATCGACCATCGGGGTCGACACACAGGAGCGAACGTCGTTGGCAAGCAACGCCTCCCGGGCGGGCTCGCTGAACAGTGGCGAACTGTCGACGTCGGTGACCACGACCTGAGCGTTGCTGAACGCCTGTGACGTTGTGACGCTGAGAAACGTCTCGCAACACATCGAATGCCGCGTTCTGATCCAGTCCGTGCTGATCCTGAAGGGCGTCCATGGCAAAGCGCACCGTCGCGCGCGACATCCTGGCGCCTGCCGATAGCGGTGTTGGTCTGTGTGAATCGCAGTCAGCAAGTGCCATGGTATCCAGGTCCCCTCGCCCGCACGTGGGAGCTTCGCAAATGGTGGCGGACCGGCTTATTGATCAACCAGGATACTTAACCTGGCTGAACTATACTCAGTGCGCACGATTCCAATCTGTGCTTCGCATCACCCTCGGGATGGACTCTGGCTCAGGCAGTCTCAGGCTTCGTACGTGACCTGGTACCAGTGCCGGACGGGCTTGTGGTTCTTGTCTGCTTGACCTGTGTCGGTCGCGCTCAGAACATTGACGTCGGTCCGGTCGGGGTTGTGGGATTCGATATAGCGTTCCAATTCGTTTATGAGCGCCTTATGCGGCTGAGCTGGGTTGGCGAGCGCCTTCGCGGTGTGTGTTTGGGCCACATGGCCAATTATGGCCGAGCTTCGCGGTGCGAGCGCGATGACCGCGCCTCGGTCGCGAATCCCGTGGAGTACCGTGCGGCTATGCCCGATCGGAACCGCCGCTTCCTCCTCCGTGAACGCCCCACCGGACACATCGGTCCGGACACCTTCGAGCTGAACGAGCAGGCAGTCCCCGAGATCGGCGACGGCGAGGCGCTGGTCCGCGTCGATTGGATCTCGCTCGATCCGACCAACCGCGCGTGGATCAATGACACACCGACTTACCTGCCGCCGGTCGGCATCGGCGAGGTCATGCGCGCCGGCGGACTCGGTGAGGTGGTCGCGTCGAAGAACCCGAACTATCCGGTCGGGCAGACCGTCCAGGGTCTCGTCGGCTGGCAGGAATATGCGGTCCTCTCGGACGGGATGTTCCTGTTTCCGGTCGACGTCGCCGAGGGCGTCTCACCGAGCGCATACATGGGCGTCCTCGGGACGACCGGGCTTACCGCCTGGATTGGGATCCGCGACATCGGCAAGCCGCAGCCGGGCGAAACAATCGTGGTCTCGGCCGCGGCTGGCGCGGTCGGCTCCGTGGCCGGCCAGCTCGCCAAGGCCGACGGGGCCCGCGTCGTCGGGATAGCCGGCGGCCCTGAGAAGTGCGCGCTGCTGACGGACCAGCTCGGCTTCGACGCGGCCGTCGACTATCGCGCCCGCGATTGGGTCGCTCAGCTCGCCGCCGCGACGCCCAACGGAATCGACGTCGACTTCGAGAACGTCGGCGGCGACATCATGGACGCGGTATTCGCCCGCCTCAACATGGGCGCGCGCGTCGCGCTCTGCGGGCTGATCTCCGGATACAACTCGGTCGACCCGCCACCGGGGCCGCGCGCGTTCGGGAACCTGCTGGTCCAGCGCGCGACGTTGCAGGGCTTCATCGTGCTGGACCACCTGGGCCGCACGCCCGAGGCGGCCGCTGAGCTCAGTGGGCTAATCGCCGAGGGCAAGCTGACGCCGCTCGAGACCGTCGTCGAGGGCTTCGAGCAGCTACCGACTGCCCTCAACATGCTGTTCGAAGGCAAGAACGTCGGCAAGCTAGTCCTCAAGACTGCGGGTTAGCGGCGGGTAAGCAGGGCGATCGCGCTCCCCGTCCGTTCGCCCGGGTGACGCAGGTCCGGGCTGGACAGCCAGGCGACGGGCCGCATGAACACCGGCAGGCGGTGGAGTCGTTGAGCCGCGTGCATTAGCGACTCCCCCTCGACAACGCGCCACCCGAGGTCTTCGAAGAAGGTCAGCCCGTTCGCCGGCGCGAATTTAAACGGCGCATTCTCAAGCATGCCGGACATCTTTTTGTTCATCGTCTTCCGCAAGCCCGGAAAGGCGAAATCGAGCATCCACCAGGCGATCTCGGTTCTGGCGAATGCCCCCGCAAGCGCGACCATGTCGCTGTCGTCGAGATACATCGACAGGCCCTCGGTCAGCACCAGCGCCTTGGTGGCGCCGTCCAGCGCGTCGTTGAGGAAGGCGCTGCGGGCGGTTGGATCGGCCAAGTCGACGGCGGTGCGAGTCAACCGGCAACGCGGCGTCTGGTCAGAGAGCAGCTCTGCTTTTTCCGCCAGCAACTCCGGGAAATCTGCCTCCACCCAGGTGAAATCGGACGGCAGGTCGAGGCGGTATGGGCGGGTGTCCAAACCGGCGGCCAGATTCAGCACCCGGTCGCAGCCATCGGCGATCGCGCCGGCAATGGCGTCGTCGATGATTTTGGTGCGCGCCACCAGCCACCAGCCGCCGCGACTCGTCAGCGGTGCGCGGGCGACGATGGCGCGGCCGCCCTCGCCCGCGAGGCGTGCGGCGAGAGGGTCGTTGAACAGCGCATCTGGACGCGCCGATTCGGTTGCCCGATGCAGCGCCGTCCACCGGGCCGTATCGGAAACGTGGGTGATGTGCCCGGCGCCTGTCATACGTTGGGTTATAGCACTTCTCCGGGCTTACGCCGGTGTGTCGGCGCTGGGGTGCACCCCGAACTCGCGAACGACGGCTGCGGAACCGCCACCTGCCGCGGCACGGCGCCGGGACGCAAACGAAGGATGCCGATGCATCGCTTCGCCGCGCAGACGCGCATGCCGCTGCGCTGCGATCCAAGCTGGGTGTGAGTGCAGGAAAATTACGGTTGCCCCTGTTGTGGTTGCCATGATTGCTACCCCTCTCAGAGCCACCCACCGCATCCGTGAAATCAAAACAGACTGGTTACCGGCTCGTAATATATTGTGCCCAGTCAAAGCTGAGACGAAACCCGTAGTCATGCTAAGAATTTGCCGTCAATTTGCGACAACCGGTCTGACCAGCGTTAATGCGCCGTGATAGTGGCATGTCAAAAGGCTAGCGGCCGCCACCGACACATTTTTGGGTTCACCCCGTTGCAGCCCGGACTGCTATCGTCGCTTGCTTATGCCGCACATGGACCGTCGCCAGATGATGTTGATGACGGGGATCGGCGTGGTGGCAGCCGCGATCCCCGTCCCCGAAGCCCGGGCTTATCCCTCCTGGCGGGATATGGCCGCCGGCCGGGTGCCGCCGCCAGCCGCGCCTAACGGCCAAAGCGGTCCGTACATTTTCCAGGATGAGTTTGATGGGCCGGCCGGGTCAGCCCCCGATCCGTCGAAGTGGACCGTGGCACTGGCGCGCGAGCAAATCAAGGATCCGACGTTCTGGGAACGACCCGAGAACATCGGGCAGTACCGGGATGATCGACGCAACGTGTTTGTCGACGGCACTTCCAACCTGGTCTTGCGTGCCACGAAAGACGGCAGCACGTATTACGGCGGCAAGGTTCAAAGTTCCTGGCGGGGCGGAGTCGGCCACACCTGGGAAGCCCGCATCAAACTCAATTGCCTGACCGCCGGGGCCTGGCCGGCCTACTGGCTGGGGAACCAGGATGAAGGCGAAATCGACGTCATGGAGTGGTACGGCAACGGAAAATGGCCCGCGGCGACCACCGTGCACGCGAAAGCGAACGGCGGCGAATGGAAGACGCACAACATCGCGGTGGATGGCGCCTGGCACACGTGGCGAACCCAGTGGGATGAGGCCGGAATTCGCTTCTGGAAGGACTACGCCGACGGCGCGGCGCCCTACTTCGACGTCCCGGCCAGCTCGCTTCCGGATTGGCCGTTCAACGCTCCCGGTTATACGGCCTATCCGGTGTTCAATCTTGCCGTCGCCGGTTCGGGTGGCGAGGATCCGGGCCCGGGCAGCTATCCCGCAGACATGCTCGTCGACTGGATACGCGTGTGGTGAGACGCTTTAAAGCTGAGTCCAGACCGACTTGGTCTTCAGGTACATGTCGAGGCCCTCTTTGCCGAACTCATGGCCCCAACCGGACTGCTTGTGGCCGCCGAACGGCACGTCGTGATCGAAGACCAACTGGCAGTTGATCTGCACGCTGCCCGCCTTCAACCGCTTGACGACGCGATGGGCCCGGCCGACGTTTTCCGTGTAGACGGTGGCCGCCAGGCCGTAGGTGGTGTCGTTGGCCAGAGCCATGGCCTCGTCTTCGTCGTCGAACGGCAGGATGCTGACGACCGGCCCGAAGATCTCCTGCTGGTACAGCCGCATCCCCGTGTCGACGTTGGTAAGCACCGTCGGATGCACGAAGTAACCCTTGCGGTCCAGGCGGTAGCCGCCGGTGACGACCTCGACGCCGTCGCGCTTGCCCTCGTCGATGAACCCCATGACGCGGGTCAGCTGCTTCTGGCTGATCAGCGGGCCGCTCACGCAGCCCTCCTCGTTCGGGGCGCCCAGCTTGAACGAATTAGCCATCATCGCAACGCCAGCCACCACCTGGTCGTACACGCCGCGCTGCGCGAAGATCCGCGACCCGCACACGCAGCCCTGGCCGGAGTGCACGAAGATGCCCAGCGACGCCATCAACAGCGCCTTGTCCAGGTTGGCGTCGTCGAAGATCAGCACCGGCGACTTGCCGCCGAGTTCGAGCGTGACCTTCTTCAGGTTGTCGGCGGACGCCCGAACGATCTCCTTACCGACCTCCGTGGAGCCGGTGAACGCGACCTTCTCGACGTCGGGGTGCGCGGTGATCGCCGCGCCCGCGGTGTGGCCGTAGCCGGTCAGCAGGTTGACGACCCCCTCGGGGACGCCTGCCTCGTGGACCAGCCTGTCGAGCAGCAGCGCCGACAGCGGCGTCTCCTCGGCGGGTTTGACGAGCAGGCTGCCACCGGCTGCCAGCGCCGGCGCGAGCTTGGCGCTGGCGTTGAAGATCGGGCCGTTCCACGGGAAGATCAGCCCCACCACACCGTAAGGCTCTTTGAGTGTGTACGCGTGCATGTCGACATAGGCGTCGGTGGCGATGCCGTCGGTCTTCACGTCGTATGCGCTGCCGTTGATCTTGGAACACCAGCCGGCGTAGTAGCGGAAGAACTCCGAAACTGTGGACATCTGCAGCGTGGCCTGCAACAGCGGCATGCCGGTGTTGAGTGAGTCGAGCTGGGCGAACTCGTCGGCGTGCTCGTCGATCAAATCCGCGATCCGCCATATGACCTTGGCCCGTTCACGACCCGGCAGCTCGGACCAAACGCCCGACTCGAAGGCAGCTTTGGCCCGCGCGACCGCCTCGTTGACCGCTTGTTCACCGCAGTCGGTGAATTCGGTGATCTGCTCTTCGGTCGCAGGATTGATGATTGGAATGACATCGCCCGTTCCGGGGCGTTTGCGAATGTCGTCCAATACCGTCTGCAGCGTCATCTGATCCCTTCCAATGCCGCGCGCCTCGATGCGCCGCGTGCTGAGCACTTGCTTAGCATACTTTCAACCGCTGAGCGTCGGGTTGTCGGGGAATTTTTCAGGAAACCGCCACATCGGGTCGACGTTCGGCGGTATTGGATAGGGGTATGGCGTGCTGCAATTTCCCGGCCGTTGCCGAGGGCTGCGACGGAGCCTTCACCGTCGACACCTCCCGGATAACGTTCGGGCGGGGCTGTTTGGCGGAGTTAGGTGAGAGAGCCAGCGCGCTGGGGATGCGGCGGGTGGCCCTGTTCTCGGATGCCGGGGTGGCCGAGCTGCCTGCGTTCGCGAAGGCGCACGACTCGCTGGTGGCCGCCGGCCTGGACGTCGTCACCTACACCGACGTGCACGTCGAGCCCACGAACGTGTCTTTTGGCGCGGCTTCGCGCTTCGCCCAAGAGGTGAGCCCCGATGGCTACGTTTCGCTGGGCGGGGGCTCGGTCATCGACACTTGCAAGGCCGCCAATCTGTACGGCAGCCATCCCGCTGATCTGCTGACCTATGTCAACGCACCCATCGGGGAGGGCGCGCCCGTACCCGGGCCGCTGAGGCCACATATCGCGTGCCCCACCACGGCCGGCACCGGCAGCGAGGTAACCGGCATCGCGATCTTCGACCTGCTGTCGCTGTCGGTGAAGACGGGGATCGCTTCGCACGCGTTGCGGCCTACCGAGGCGCTCATCGACCCCGACTGCACCGCCAGTCTGCCCAGCGAGGTCGTCGCCGCGGCGGGCCTCGATGTGCTGTCGCACGCTTTGGAGTCCTATACCGCGCGGCCCTACGTTCATCGACCGGCTCCAGCCCACCCCGGCTTACGGCCGATGAGTCAAGGTGCCAACCCGTGGAGTGATCTGGGCTGCAGCGAGGCGCTTCGCCTGCTGGGCCAATACCTGGAGCCAGCGGTGCATCACGCTTCAGGCAGCGAGGCCAGCGAAGCCCGCGAGCAGATGATGTGGGCCGCAACGCTTGCGGGCATCGCCTTCGGCAACGCGGGCGTGCACGCACCCCACGGCATGGCCTACGCGGTCGCGGGGCTGGTACGTGACTTCCGCCCCGCGGGCTATCCGGCCCGTGAGCCGCTGGTGCCCCACGGCATGTCCGTCATCGTCAATGCGCCCGCGGTATTCCGGTTCACCGCTGAGGCGAGCCCCGAGCGCCACATCGAGGCGGCCCGACTGCTCGGCGCTGACACGCGCGACGCCGATCCCGACGACGCGGGCGAGGTGCTCGCGGCGGAAATCATCCGGATCATGCGAGCGGTGGGCATGCCCAATGGTTTGAGCGGGGTCGGTTACACCGAAGAAGACGTCGCGGCCCTCACCGAAGGGGCATATCCCCAGCAGCGGCTTTTGCAGAACGCCCCGCGGGAGATGAGCAAAGCTGTTCTGACTGACTTGTTTCGCCAGGCCATGCGCTACTGGTAGCCCAGGACGGGCTAGCTGACCAGCTCCGGGTGGAACTTGTGAGCCATCCGGCGCATTCCGTCGTGCCAGTCGACGGTCGTGCCGCCGATGAGCTCGCGCATTCGCGCGTTGTCGGTGGGGTTGCCGCGCAGCGCCTGCTCACTTACCTCGAAGGTCGGCTCCTTGCCGACGAGCGACCCCAGGTAGCCGCACCACTCCTGGATGCTGACCATCTGGTCGCCGGACCAGTTGACCGTGGTCGCCGGGACCGACGCCACCTCGAGCAGCTTCGGAATGGTCGCGATGATGTCGTCCTCGTGGATCGGGTTGTACCGCGCCGGGCCGCCGGCCGGGACCGGGATCGGCATCCCGGCCAGCATCATCTCCATTTGGTAGTACGGCCACCCCCCGTTATCGCCGTACGGGACGTTGAGGCGAGCGATGGTGGTGGGCACGCCCAGAGCGCGCGCCATGGTCCGAGCAACGGTCTCGCCGGCGATCTTGGAGATCGAATAGGTCTCAAACAGAGGCTTGTGATTGTCGCCCAAGGCAGCCGATTCGGTGCGAGGTTCGTCGCCCGGCGGATCGTAGACAGCGCCTGACGAGCAGTGCAGGAAGGCTTTTGCGGTGCGGCAGTGGGCCATCAGCAGCCCGACGGACTCCGCATTGGCCCCGAGGTCTTTGTCCCACTTGCCGCTCTTGGCCACCGCCAGGTTGATCACGTAGTCGAAGTCGGTTGGGAGACCATCGAAGTCACCTGCGGACAGGTCGACCGTCTGGCACCGCACCCCCGCCTTCTCGAGGTCTTCACGCACCGCGGGATTGGTGAACCGGGCGATCCCCCAGACTTCGTTATCGACCGCCAAGGCTTTGGCGACGGGAGTGGCAACTTGTCCGGTTGGACCGGTGATCAGAATCTTGGAACCGCGCATGGGCTGATGGTATGCGACCGCTGACAGCGGGCAACGATCGGCGTAGTGTCGCCAGGCCATGGGCGATGCAATCCAGTTCGTCGGCGCGAACCGGCTGAGATTCGCCTATCTCGAGGAAGGCTCCGGGCCTCTCGTGCTCATGCTGCACGGGTTCCCGGACACCGCGCACACCTGGGATGACCTTCGCCCGCGAATCGCCGCCAAGGGATACCGTGCCGTCAGCCCGTTTATGCGTGGATATCACCCCAGCGCGATCCCGGATCGCGACACCGATCAAGACACCTTGGCGCGCGATCCGCTTGCGCTCATTGAAGCGCTGGGCGCGCGCGACGCGATCATCATCGGGCACGACTTTGGAGCCTTAGCCGCCTACGGCGCGGCGGGACTCGGCCCTGACCGAGTCAAAAAGCTCTTCGCTATCGCGATTCCTCACCCAGCGACACTCAAGCCGTCACCGAGGAAGCTTTGGGGTGTTCGCCACTTCGCGGCCTACAAGCTGCCGGGCGCGGCGGACCGATTCGCGCGCAACGACTTCGCGGCGCTGCCCGCGATCTGCCGGCGATGGTCCCCGACCTGGAACCCCGATCCCGCGGAGTTCGACGCCGTCCGCGCGAGTTTCTCCGACCGGGCGAGCTTGAACGCGGCGTTCGGCTACTACCGAAAGCTCTCCCCCATACCCAGCGCGGCACTGAAGGCGCGGATCACCGTGCCGACGGTCGTCTTTGCGGGCCTCGATGATCCGCTCGCCGAGCCCTCCGACTTTCGTCGCGCCGCCCGGATGTTCCAGAACGAGTACATCGTTGAGGAGGTCCGCGGCGGCCATTTCATGCACCGGGAGCATCCCGAGGCGTTCGCCGAGCGGCTTTTGACTCACTTGTGAGCGGGCGCGGTGCCAGTAGATGCCAGTAGAATTTGAGTGATCGGGCAGCGTGCATCGGCCAACTACGCAGGAGCAGGACGTACATGACATCCATGTCACATGATCCGGCCGCCGCCGTCATCGGTGCACAAACAATCGAAATCGGTGCCCGCGCCCTAGCCGCCAGTGCGACGGCGGCGCCGTCGGTGACCGCGCTGGCGCCCGCGGGCGCCGAGGAGGTCTCGGCTGAGGCCGCGGCGGCGTTTGCAGCGGAGGCCGCTGCGGTGCTAGAGGCCCACGCGGCGGCTCAACAAGAACTGATGCAGGCGGGTGCCGCGTTGATCGACATCGCCCGCAGGTACGAGCGGGCCGACAGTGAGGCTGCCGGCACTGTGCTGTCCAGTGCCAGTCAAATCTCCAATCAGGCGTTCGCTGCCGGAGCGAGCGTCGGTGCCGGACTGGCGCGCGCGCAGACGCTGCCCGGCGCACTTGGGTCGGCCGCCCGCACGCCGTTGATGGCCAATTTGATCGAGGGGGTCGCGGCATCGAACCCTTCCACCACAATCCCTGCCGTCGCGAACGCCGCGTCAACGGCGCTGGGCGTCGGCACCGCGCCGCTCAGCGCAGTCAGCTCGTTGGGCCAGGGCGGCGCATCAGCGGGCGCAGCTGCCGGACCGGCGGCGGCGTCGACGTTGGCTGGGGATGATCAAAGCACCCGCGACGAGTCTGACGATCAGCAAGCCAACGACCAGCAATCTGGCGAGCAACTCATATAACCTGCTGCCCGGAGGCCGGATTCACAGGCCCGGCTGGTCTTCGATGATGCCCAGCCAAATCTGGGCCGCGTCGATCGCGACCTTCTCGCTGATGAAGGCGTGTTGGGTTCCCGTGTACACATCACGGAAGGCGCGTTCGAGTCGGCTGCCCTCGCGGATCGAGCTGGTTCCCGCGACCAGATGGGCCCACTCGGCACAGCTGCGGGCGGTGTCGGTCGCGTAGACGGCGGCCACCCGCATGTCGGCCCGCAAAGCCGGGGTGAGGTCCTCCCCCGCCGCCACGGCGGCCTCGGCCGTGGTGAACGCGTCGAGCACCAGAAGACGAGCGGCGCGCCAGCTTGCGCGGTGGTGCGCGAGCCCCTTCTGGAATGTCGGGCGACTGGCCAATGACTCCATGTCACTCATCCGATATTTCGTGGCGGCCAGTTCCTGGACATCGTCGAGCATGCTCTTGGCCACCCCCAGCGCCCATGACGCGTGACCGGCTGCGGTGACCGGCATCATGCCCATGCGGGTGGCCGGCGAGGCGCCGCGGTGTGGCTCGCGGACGAACAGTCCAAAGGTGCGGCTCTTCGGGACGAAAACGTTCTCGACGCTGTAGTCGTAGGATCCGGTTCCCTTAAGCCCCTGAACGTGCCAGCCGTCTTTAAAGTTGATCTCTTCCCGAGGCAGCACCGCCACCTGCATGTCGGGGAGGCCTTCGCTGACCCAGCGCATCTCGCCGTTGTCGATCGGCAGGAAGCCGGCCGCGACGTACTCGGAGTGACCGGTGCCTGAACCGAAGCTCCACGATCCGTTCAGCAGATAGCCGCCGTCGACGGCCGTGCCCTGCCCGTTCGGGAAGAACTGGCCGCCCAGGGTGACCCGGTTATCGTGCGCGGTGAACACCTCGGCGAAACCCTCGTCGGGCAGGTAGGCCGCCGCGGCGAAGGACGACGGCAGGTTGGCGATGCCGATCCACCCGAATGAGCCATCCTGCCAGGCCATTTCGATCCACGTCTCGATCATCTCGGTGAATGACGGTTCGACACCACCGGCCGCGACCGGGTTGAAGGAGGACATCAACCCGCTGGCCCACATCTCGTTGACAATCGCGGGGGTCAGTGTGCGCATCCGCTCGGATTCGGCGGCCTCGGCCTGTACCAGGTCCCGCATTCCGCGAGCCAGCGCAACGACCCGATCATCGGTGTCAGCTAACGACGTCATTGGCGTCCCATCATCGTTTGTTCCGACCGCATCAGCGGGAACACTGATACCGGTGACCGTACTCGACTCGATATCTGGGTGGGAGACCTCTCGTGCTTGACACCGTTGCCACCGTCGTCGTACTCGCGCCGATCACGCCGCTGACCTTTTGCGCAGCACCAACGCCCCGATTGCCGACATCGCCCAACAGGTCGGCTTCGCCCACCAAGCGCACATGACCCGGGTCCTTAGCCGCCTCAAGCGTCGAACACCGGCCCAAATCCGAGCCGCACGCTGAGACGAGGGGCCCTAACCTTGGCTTGTGCGATGGATCGTCGACGGCATGAACGTGATCGGAAGCCGCCCGGACGGCTGGTGGAAGGACCGTGGCCGCGCCATGGCCACGCTGATAGCGAATCTCGACCGCTGGGCGTCAGGCCAACCAGACCAAACAGACACAGTGACCGTGGTGTTTGAGCGGCCGCCGTCGACCCTTATCACCTCTTCGGTGGTCGAAGTAGCGCATGCGCCCAGGGCAGCCGCGAACTCCGCCGACGACGAGATCATCCGGCTTGTCCAGGCCGACGCTGCACCGCACGAAATCCGCGTCGTGACATCGGACAAGGCGCTCAGCGATCGGGTCCAGAGCCTGGGTGCAGATGTCTTTCCGGCGGCCAGCTTCCGTGACCTTGTCGACCCACGCGGCCGATGACCACCAGCGGCGCTGGTCGCGCACCCAACCGGATCTGTGAACTCGCGCAGATCGACATCCCGATCATTCAGGCGCCGATGACCTACATCGCCGGGGCCCGGCTCGCGGCGGCGGTGTCGAATGCCGGCGCGCTAGGAATCATCGAGACCACCTCCGATCAGGGTCGCGCCGACCTGCGACGGGTACGCGACCTCACCGACGGTGCCGTTGGCGCCAACATCGCGCTGATCATGAACCGCGACCCGGCCGTCGTGGACCTGCTCGTCGCCAACGACATTCGGTTCGTCACCACTTCGGCCGGTGACCCCTCGCTATTCACTGACCGGCTGCACGATGCGGGTATCACCGTGTTTCACGTGGTGGGCACGCTGGCCTCGGCCAAGAAGGCCGTCGACGCCGGAGTCGACGGGCTCGTCGTCGAGGGCGTCGAGGGCGGCGGCTTCAAGAACCGATTCGGGGCGTCAAGCATGGTGTTGCTGCCCTTGGTCGCGGCTCATGTCGACGTACCGATCGTGGCTGCCGGAGGGATCTGCGACGCCCGCTCGATGGCTGCCGCAATGGTGCTCGGCGCCGAGGGCGTGCAGATGGGCACCCGGTTGTTGGCCTCGGCGGATTCCCCGGTACACGACAACCTCAAGCAGGCGGTGGTCCACGCCGATGAAACATCCACAGTGCTACTCCCCCTCGACGGCAAACGGATGATGCGTGTCATCCGGACGCGGGCCGCCGAGAAGATCGATGAATCAGCGTCTTTCGACGAAGGTGGTGCGGCTCTGCAAAGGGTCCAGCGGCTCTATTTTGACGGCGACATGGACGCCAGCGTCGCAAACACCGGGCAGGTGGCCGGCAGGATCGAAGACATCCCGCCGGCCGCCGACATCATCAAGCAGATGTGGATCGGGTGCCGCGAGGTGCTTGCCGCGACCACGGATCGACTGGGGCCGCCCTGAGGTCAGCCCAGCGCCGCCAGCGCCGCGTCGTAATCCGGCTCTTCAGCGATCTCGGGCACCAGTTGCGCGTAGGCGACGTTGCCGTCGGCGCCAATCACCACCACGGCCCGAGCAAGCAGTCCGGCCATCGGACCGTCCACGATCGTGGTGCCGTAGTCCTCACCGAAGCTGTCCCGGAACGCCGAAGCCGTCGTGACATTCTCGATGCCCTCGGCGCCACAGAACCGCTTCTGCGCGAACGGGAGATCCTTGGAAACGTTCACCACGGTCGCACCACCGCCGGCGGCGCGCTCGTTGAACTTGCGCACGCTCATCGCGCACACCGGCGTGTCCAGCGACGGGAAGATGTTCAGCAACACGGGCTTACCGCTGAACTGCTCGCTGGTGACCGCGCCTAGATCGGCGCCGGTCAGACTGAAGGCTGGGGCTTTAGATCCGACGGCAGGAAGCTCGCCGACAGTGTTGATCGCGTTTCCGCGCAAAGTTATGTGTGCCATGGGCACAGTCTGCCAAGCCCGACCGGGAAGCCTTGGGCCAGGTCTCGATGTCCTAAATCGTGGGGTACCCGACGTAGACGCCACGGCCCGGTCTGGCCGACACTGAGTGCATGAATCGGAAGGTGGTTATCGTCGGCTTTCCGGGCGTTCAGGCGCTCGATTTGGTAGGTCCGCACGACGTTTTTGCCAGCGCATCGCTGCTGACCAACGGCGGATACAACGTCGTCGTGGGCTCGATCGACGGACAACCGATCTCCACCGCCACTGGCCTGGCGTTTGTGGGGGTTCCGCTGCCGGACCCGAGCGACCCTTCAAACACCATCGACACCGTCGTGCTGCCCGGCGGCAACGGCGTGGACGCCGCACGTTCCAATCCCGAGCTCGTCGCCTGGATCAAAGCCGTCGCTGCCAACGCCCGCCGCGTCGCCACCGCCTGCACGGGCGCATTTCTCGCGGCCGAGGCGGGGCTGCTGGACGGCTGCCGGGTCACCACACATTGGGCCTTTGCTGCGAGGTTGGCCCGCCAGTTTCCCGCCATCGACGTCGATGCCGACCCGATCTTCCTGCGCAGCTCGGAGACGATTTGGACAGCCGCGGGCGTCACCGCGGGCATCGACCTCGCGCTTTCACTGGTTGAGGACGACCATGGCACCGAGATCGCGCAGACGGTCGCCCGTTGGCTGGTGCTGTATTTGCGCCGCCCCGGCGGGCAGACCCAATTCGCGGCGCCGGTATGGATGCCGCGAGCCAAACGCACCCCCATCCGTGAGGTCCAGTGCGCCATCGAGGCGCAACCGGGCGCCGCACACAGCATTGGCGAGCTGGCGCGGCGGGCGGCGATGAGCCCGCGCCATTTCACCCGGGTGTTCACCGACGAGGTCGGTGAGGCGCCGGGCCACTATGTCGAACGGATTCGCACCGAAGCCGCGCGCCGGCAGTTGGAGGAGACCGAGGACACCGTGGTGGCGATCGCCGCCCGCTGCGGCTTCGGTACCGCGGAAACCATGCGGCGCAACTTCATTCGACGCGTCGGCGTCTCGCCGGACCAGTGCCGCAAAGCTTTCGCCTGAGAGAGGCAATCGGACAACTGCCCGCTTGAAAGTTCTAGGGTCAACGCGGCGGCTGTGTCGCGACACATAAACCACGCACACGACACGAAAAGTACCGCCGCGATTTATTTTTCGGCGTCGCAAACCTAAGGCGATCACTCTTTGCGCTGAGGTACCAAGCATGGTACCTCCAATGGTACCATTGATGCATGCCAGCCCTCAACGTGCCATTCGACGACGATGAACTGGGCATCCTTCGCTCCGCCGCCGATGAGGCGGAGCAGTCACTGAAGTCCTTCGTCCACGACGCTGCCTTGGAACGCGCAGACCGCCACAAGAAGAATGTCGCCGCCGCCGCCCAGCTCATCGCGAAGCGATCGGCCGACCTGAACAAGCGGCTACGCGATCTGTGACGGAATATCTCGACCGCGACGACGTCTTGGTCGCCGGGGCCGCCGCCCTCGGCATGGTCCCCGAGGTGGCCGACTACGGGTTGCTCGATTCTGCTGTTGCCCGGCCGCGCGCGACAGTGTTCGGTCTTGACGCCTATCCCGACGTGTACACCAAAGCCGCTGCGCTGATGCAGTCTGTGGCGCGCAATCACGCATTCGTCGACGGCAACAAGCGCACGGCATGGGCTGCGGCGTGGACGTTCCTCGCGATCAACGGCGTTGAACTGGCGCACGCGTTTGACGTCGATGCGGCTGAGCGGTTGGTGCTCGACGTGGCGACCGGCGAACAGCAGTCAATCGAGAAGATCGCCTCTGCGTTGAGGCTTTTCACGCCTACATAATCGGACGAGGTCGCTCGTCCGGGCCAGCTAGGCGTTGGGCTGGAGGATCTGGTCCGAGGCGAGCTGACCACCGGCTTGCAGCCAGGCGCCGACCACGCCCGGCGCGTCGCGGTTCGGATTGTAGATGTCTTCCTCGCTGGAAAACAGGCCGTTGCCGGCGTAGACGAGCCGAGTCCAGTTCGGGAACCAGAACGGCTCACCGCTCGGGTCGGTCGGGTGGTCGAGCAGGTTCTTGATCATAATGACGACCGCGTCATTGTCATCGTCGTAGGCGATCCAGTCCGACGGAAACCGCATGTGCGGGAACGGCGCCATCACCGCCACAATCCAGTCCCGCACCGCCTCGCGACCGTGAAAGACCCCGTAATGGTGCTCGATGTAGACGACATCCTCGGTGAATAGATCCGCGAAAGGTCGCCAGTCGCCCGAGGCGCTGCACCCTTCCGCAACGGCTGTGTAGTGGTCGACGGCCTGCTCGATGTCGGCTTTGGTGAACTTGCCCATAGCGGACACACTAGATCGCACTCGATCGCCAGGAGGTAACGCATACATGAGCGTGTTGGACTTGTTCGATTTGCACGGCAAGACGGCCTTGGTGACCGGCGGATCCAGCGGTATCGGCAAGACGGTGGCACAGGCATATCTGGAAGCCGGGGCCCAAGTAGCCGTGGCGGCGCGGAATTCCGAAGCTTTGCGCAAGGTCGCCGACGAGCTGGCGACGGCGACCGGTGCCGGAGTCGTGCCGATCCGTTGCGACGTCACCCAACCCGACCAGGTGACGAGCATGGTGGACCAGGTGATCGCCGAGCTGGGTGGGATCGACATCGCCGTATGCAACGCCGGGATCGTCTCAGTGGCGGGGATGCTGGACATGGCGCCCGAAGAGTTTCAGCGCATCCAAAACACCAACGTCACGGGCGTCTTTCTTACCGCGCAAGCCGCGGCCCGGGCGATGGTCGAACAGGGCCGGGGCGGGGTCATCATCAACACCGCCTCGATGTCCGGCCATATCATCAACATCCCCCAACACGTGAGCCACTACTGCGCCTCCAAGGCCGCGGTCATTCACCTGACCAAGGGGATGGCCGTGGAGCTCGCACCGCACCGGATCCGGGTCAACAGCGTCAGTCCCGGTTATATCCGCACCGAACTCGTCGAACCTTTGGCCGACTACCACGCGCAGTGGGAGCCGAAAATACCGCTCGGCCGGATGGGCCGGCCCGAAGAACTCTCCGGTCTGTACGTGTATCTGGCCAGCGAGGCATCGAGCTACATGACGGGTTCGGACATCGTGATCGATGGCGGATACACCTGTCCCTGATTGGCTACAAGTCATCGAACCAGACACGGGCGACCGAATCGGGTGCGCACTCCGGGTGAAACGAGGGCGCGCAAACGATCGCCCGCGAGCTGCACGCCGCTCGCGTCCACCAACTGGTCTCTCAATTCCACGATCTCGGCGGCGCGCATCGGCCACGGTTCGTGCTCATTCGGCACCCACCACTTGCGGCCGGCCTTCCGTGTGTGCGCGCCCCACCGGGCGGTGAGCCAGACCTCCAGCGGCGTCGGCTCGACAAGGTCCCCGATGGTGATGGTCAGTCGGCTGCGCAGCCCACGCCGTGGCACGCGTCGCACACTGTCGTACGTGATCTCGTTCCCCCGCTGCGTCATCCGCATCTTCGCCCATGTTTAGGGGACGCCCAGACCGATCCGTGTGACGGGCACCACGGCCAGGCGTGCCGTCTCCAGCGACCGGAAAAGCACGCCGCGGCGTCCGGCGTCACCGATCATCGTTGCATGCGGGTCACACCAGCGGCCCGGTCGAAGCGACGTCTTCGTCACATGCGGCGGGGACGCGCCACGACGGGGATCAGGCGGGGCCGCTCATGCCGGCGGTACCACCGGAGCCAGCGAGTCGACGGGCGGATCAAGGCAGGGATGCTCAACGTAACAGGCGCTGCGCATTCGTTAAATTCTTGTTGCGCCCCGGGATTGACGATAGAGCCGCGACTTGATACGGGCGTAGCGTTTCGGGCAGATTCCAACGGGGCAATCAGGAGGTAAATTCACGATGGATACCACGCCTAGCGACCGTCCACGATTTAGATCTTTGCGTGCCTTCGTGGCCGCATTGATTCTTACGCTGGCGGTTCTCACGCAATTCGGGGCGCAAGTGGGCGCTTTTCTCGGAGCCACACACTCATCCGTCACAGTGACCGCAGACCCGACCGACGACAGTGACTATTACTACGCGGGCGACGGCGGGGGCGGCGGCGGCGGGTAAACCGTCACCGCTAGTCGATGGGCCACGAGCCGCTGAGGTATTGCGAGCGGCAGGCCCGGCGAGCGAGCTTGCCGCTAGTGGTGCGCGGGATAGCACCCGCTGGTAGGAGACGCACGTCGGCGGCGCCGAGACCATGTCGGTTTGATACGGCTTCGCGGATCGTCTCGATCGCCGGCTGGGGATCGTCACGGCTTGTGCCAGCGGCACGTTCGGCAATGATCACCAGGCGCTGGCCGGTTTTGTCCGGTACCGAGAACGCCGTGACGTATCCGCGTCGCACGATCTGCGAGGTCTCCGCGACGGTGGTCTCGATGTCCTGCGGATAGTGGGTACGGCCGGCGATAGTTATCAGATCCACAATCCGGCCGGTGACATAGAGCTCACCGTCGAGATACACGCCCAGATCGCCGGTACGCAGCCATGCGCGCTTGACCGCCGATCCCGCACTGCGGCTGCCCTCCCCTAGGGAAGACTGCAGTTTGGCGGCGAACGCCAGCCGGGTTTCTTCCGGGCGGCCCCAGTAGCCGCGACCAATGTTGTTGCCCTGCAACCAGATCTCACCGACCTCGCCGTCGGGCAGCTCGGCGCCGGTATCGGGGTTGACGATTACAGCCCACAGGCTGCGGGCTGGGTGACCGCACGACACCTGCGTGACGGCATTGGGCGAATCGGCGGCAACGCGTATCGCGCGGCCGGCGCCCAGCTGTTCCCGATCGAGATAGGCGACAGTCGCTTCAGCGTTGTGGTCGGTGGTCGCGACCAACAACGTCGCCTCCGCTATGCCGTACGACGGCTTGAACGCCGTGCGCGGTAATCCGTAGGGCGCGAACGCTTTATTGAACGCGGTAACCGCGTCGATGCCGACCGGCTCGGATCCGATGATCAGCACCACATTGCTGAGGTCGATGTCGTCGCCTTGCGCAGGTAATCCGCGCTGTGCGGCCCACTCGTAGGCGAAGTTTGGCGCTGCGGTCACCACATTGCCCTCACGCGAGCCGTCGCTCAACGCATGAATCCACCGCTGTGGCCGGCGGACAAACGCGGTCGGCGACATCAGCGTGGAGTGACCGCCATAGACCGCAGGGAAGCCGATCATCGACAAGCCCATGTCGTGGTAGAGCGGTAACCAGCTGACGCCGTGGGTGTTTCGATCGAGCAGGTCGATCGCGAGGATCATCTGCACCAGGTTGACGCCAACGGCCTGGTGGGTGACTTCGACGCCGACCGGAGGTCGCGTTGCGCCTGAGGTGTACTGCAAGTGGGAAACCGCGTCGACGTCCACGTTGACAGGGGCGAACAGTTCCCCTGCGGAGGCGGGTATCTGGTCGATGACGACGACGTGTGGTCTGCGCAGCTGTGGGTGGGTGGTGAGGAAATTCTCGACGGCGTCTTTCGCGCCAGTTGTCGTGAGCAACAACGTCGGCTCCGAATCGCGAAGCGCCGTGGCGAGACGTTCAGCGTGACCCGGCAATTCGGGTGCGAACAGCGGTACTGCGATAGCCCCGGCCTTGATTGCTGCGTAAAACCCGGCAACATAGTCGATGCCCTGCGGCGCGAGGATCGCAACCCGGTCACCGCGATCAGCGAACTGTTGCACGCGCGCGGCGATCGCCTGCAATCGGACACCCAATTGGGACCAGGTCACCTCGACGGCGTCCCCCTCAGACCGCGCGTAGTCCAGGTAGCGATACGCCGTCGCGTCGCCGACATTCGCGATGTTGCGTTCGATCAGAGAGATCAGCGTGGTGCCTGGAGGCATCACAATGGCGCCGCTGGCATCCAGGCAATCCTCGATCCGTAGCAGGCCTTTTGGAGCCACGGAATCCTGCCGGGAACCGTGATTCATAACCCACAGTCTAAGACCCGTCGCGGGCGCCGAACGTCGACTCGTTGTGCGGATCCGGGCTTCTAGGCGCAACAAGTCGACGCTGGGCTTAACCCTTGGCCCGCGGTAGGGTACGCGGCATGTCAGGTCGGAAGTTTTCGTTCGAGATCAACCGCACCAGTAGCGCACCTGTCGCGACGTTGTTCCGGCTTGTCGCCGACGGTGCCGACTGGTCGCGCTGGGGCAAGCCGATGGTCGTCCAGTCGAGTTGGGCACGGCAGGGTGACCCGCCACCCGACGGCGTCGGCGCCGTTCGCAAGATCGGGATGTGGCCCATGTTCGTACAAGAAGAGATCGTGGTGTACGAACAGGACCGCCGCCACGGCTACAAGCTGGTTGCACCCGCAACCCCGGCGAAGGATTACTACAGCGAAGTTGTCTTTACGCCGACTGCGACGGGCGGCACCGACATCCGCTGGGCGGGCACGTTTATCGAAGGAGTTCCTGGGACGGGTCCAGTGATGCGGGCCTCGCTGGGCGGGGCGATCAAGTTCATCGTCAGCCGCCTAGTCAAGGCGGCCGAGCGCGAATCTGCCAGCAGCGCATAGCATTTAACATGGTGCGTGGCGGCCGCACCGAGCGGCCGCCACGCTTCGAAACAAAACTATGGGCCGGGGTGGTCCTCGACCCATTGACCCTGCTGCTCAGCTTGCTGAGCCTGCTGCTGGGCCGCCTCGTTCTGTTCTTCGGCCTGTTGTTCGGACTGTTGCATCTGCTGCAGCGCCTGCTGCTCCTGCTGTTGGGCTTGGTCGTTGCCGTCGTCGGCCGCAAAGCCACCGCCGGCCAGGTTCGGTGGGGTCTGCGGGAATGGCAGGCGGGACGGGCCGCTGGCCGGCGCGGGTATGGTCGCGTCCGCGAGGCGCACCGATGCGGAATTCAGCACCGGTCCTGTCGTATCGGGTCGCGCGACGTCGAAGAGCGCCAGCATGGCGACCGCCGCTGCGCCAGCGAAAATTAGCTGCATTATCCGCAATTGCCGGCGCCGCGCGCCGACCGTGTCGATGGTGTGGACCTGGGATGGGGTGATGGGGGTCATACCTATGTTTTGCTCCCCTTTGCTAGCTGCTGGCTGAGAAGTGGCTGTCGCGGGTATATGAGCTCATCCGGGCGGCTCGGCGCTTAAAACCGGGCGCACCCACGCGTAGGTTCCCGAGAATGGACTTGCGGGGAAAGCGCGTGCTGATCACGGGAGCATCGCGGGGAATCGGCGAGTCCCTCGCCCACGCCTTTGCGGGCGCTGGGGCCGTTGTGGCCCTCGTTGCCCGAAGCGAAGAAGCGATTCAGACGCTGGCGGCAGAGCTCGGCGGCGCAGCCCACCCCGCTGACCTCTCGAACCCGACGCAGGTCGCGACCCTCATTCAGCGGGTCGAAGATGAAGCCGGCCCGATCGACGTCCTGGTGAATAACGCGGCCCTAGGCACGCCCGGCGGCTTCGCCGACGCTTCGGGCGACGAACTACGCCAAGTCACTGAGGTCAACTACCTTGCCCCGGCTGAACTATGCCGGCAAGCCATCCCCCGCATGCTTCGCCGCGGCGGCGGTCACATCGTCAATATCTCCTCTGGGGCAGGCTCTGTCGTATTCCCCGGCCTGGTGATCTATTCGGCTTCGAAAGCGGCGTTGTCCCACTTCACAGCGGGGTCGCGCGCCGACTTCCGGGGGTTACCAATCCGTACGACTCTCGTGGAACTCGGACCCGTCCTCACCGAAATGCTGGCGCACACTGAGGATTACGAGCCGACGGCCAAATCATTCGAGCGGGCTTACCGTCTGCGTGCCGGGATTAAGCTCCCCAGGGAGAAGGTGGCCGGAGATGTCATCAGGGCAGTACAGAGAGACCGACGCCACCTACGAATTCCCAAGCGGAGCGCCCTGTTCCCATTGATCGCCGAAGTACCTCGCCGAGCCGGTGAGATCATGCTTACTGGCATTCCTCACCAGTCGAAATCGTAGGACTGCAGGCCGCTCAGGCCGGATTCGTCGATCGTTTCTCGTCTTCATACTTCTTGGTCATGTGCGCGACGGCGTCGTTCTGAGACTGCGCGAGGCCTTCCCGCAAATCGCTGGCGCGCGCCGCCGCGTCCAGTGTCGGCTGCGCCTGGCCCTGAAAGTGCGGTATCACTTCGGCGGCGAACAATTCGGCGCAGCGTTTGGTCGCCGCCGGATTGGCCCACTCGTGGCCCATGTGCAGCAGGCAACCGAAGCCGCCGGATTGATCCCAGATCCGCTGCACCTGTGCCCGCGCCTGCTCGGGTGTGCCGATCACGCCCGCTCCATTGTTATTGATGACGTCGATCATCTCGTCGATCTGCTCACCCGGCATCTCCATCTGCGGGAACGCGGCAACCTTCTGGAAGTACCGGAACCATGGCGCCATGCCGAATTTCACCTCTTCGCGGGCCTGTTTCTCTGTTTCGGCGATATGGAACAGGCTGACCAAGGTCCAGTTCTTGCGGTCGACCTGCGTGCCGAAGACCGCCGCTCGCTCTTGGACGATGTCCCAGTGGTAGGACAACGCATTGAAGCCTTCGATGGTCAGCGTCGCCCCAATGGACAGTAGTCCGATGCCGTGCTTGCCGGCCAGCCGCGCACCGGTCGGCGAGGCGACGGCGGCCACCGCGAGGGGGATTCCGCCGTCGGAGTACGGGGCAAGCTGCAAACGAGCGTCGACCAACTGGTGTGTGGCGGTTTTGGCGCTCACCGTCTCCCCCGCCAGCAGCCGGACGACGATGTCGAGGTTTGTCTCGAGCAGCTCGCGGGTGTCGGTGGGAGTCAGCCCGATCATCGCGGAATCCGACGGTAGTGAGCCCGGACCGACGCCGCCGATCACTCGGCCGTGTGTGAGGTGATCCAGCAGCATCAGCCGGTCGGCGACCCACAGCGGGTTGTGGTAGGAGAGCGAGGTGACCCCGGTACCAAACTTGATTCGCTTGGCGCGTTGCGACGCAGCGCCGATGAAGATCTCCGGTGAACTGATGATCTCGCTGCCGGCCGAGTGATGCTCCCCCAACCACACTTCGTCGAAGCCGACCGCGTCGAGATGTTCGATGAACGCAAGGTCACGCTGCAGTGCGAGCGTGGGATTGGTGCCCGCTCGGTGGAATGGGGCGATGAAGTATCCGAACCTGAGCTTCGCCATTGAAGTCCCCTTGGAAGTCGAGTTGCAAGGAACCATAACCCGAATCAGCCGCTCGCTTTCGGCCAGGTGGGATCATCGTTGCTAAGCCGATGGGGCCAGGTCAGCATGGCCCCATCGGCTTAGGGAGCAAGTTTGTGTCTTAACAAAGAGATCACGCATCGCTTTTGCGAAACGAATCACGGGGTATAGCCGTCGCAGACGTTCGCCGCACCGTCGAAGAGCGCGAACGCCGTCCTTGCTTGGGCTCTCTCGCATCTGGTGTTACCCGCCGTTACGCGTGAGCAAACAACACGAAACCTGACGCGCGACTACGCCTCCTTGGTGATCAACTTCCGCAGCTCCACACGGTCCGGCTTGAGCAGCTCGGCGATGCGCGGTCGGTTCACCTCGGCCACGATGATCTCGCCCACGTCCTGATTGACCTCGCTGAAGATGCCGTGCGACTTCATCTTCTCGGTTTGATAGATGTTGTCCTCGGTGGGGGTCACGTAATACACCGCGTCTGCCTTGAAGCGGTGCACCAGCCACAGGTGGATCAACGTCATCAGGCGCTTTTGACGTAGGTTCTCGGCGTAGGTGTTCTGGTCGCGCACCGTCAGGATGCTGCGGCCGTGCCGGTCTTTGATGGGATCCACGATCACGTTGGCGAGCGGCTCGTCGCCGTCGCCGTAGATGCCGAGTTCGAGGACATCCGAGCCGGCGCGTCGCGGGCGCAGCTGCACCCGCAGCTTCTCCGGAAGTTGGTAGTACTCGCTCCACATCGTCAGCCATTCCTCCAACAGCTTCTTCGGCACCTCGGTCTGCACGAGATGCTGGTGCTGGGTGGAACCCGCCCCCATAGACTTGGTGGTCGCCGTGCGGCCCGACGACGCGGCCAGCGCGGCATCGCTTCGTGGCCCACCGACCAGGGTTTGCGGTGTGCGGTAAGGGGATTCGACCAGGCGCATCTTGCGCTGCAGGCGAGCCAGCGCCAGCATGCCGTCCTGCCGGAGGTTGGTGGCGAATTCCTCGGCGGCGACGCCGTCGATCTGATGTCCGCCGTAGGTGATGAAGTTGAAGACGAAGCCCATCTTGCCGAGTTCCTCAGGGAACTCCTTCATCTGCTCGTCGGTCATGCCGGTGGTGTCCCAGTTGAAGGACGGCGACAGGTTGTAGGCCAACATCTGGTCGGGGAACTCGGCGTGGATCGCCTCGGCGAACTGCCGGGCATCGGCGAGATCCGCGGTCTTGGTCTCCATCCAGAGGATGTCGGCGAAAGGTGCCGCCGCCAGCGACTTGGCGATCGCATACGGTATGCCACCACGGATCTGGTAGTAGCCCTCTGGGCTCCTCGCCAGCTCGGGGTCCCACGGCGGGTCCGCGCCCAGCTCCCTGGCCTTCTCCCGGGCTGCGTAGTGCGACGTCCGGGCGGCGAACTTCCGCCACTCCTCGGGGCTCATGTGCGCCGGCTCGTCTTCGCTCACGCCGAATGCGAGCAGCTCTGCCACGGCGTCGCCGTAGGTCATCACCCCCGCGGCGTCCTCCCAGGCAGCCACGAACCGGGACTCGACCTGGTCGAACAGGTCGTCGATCGAGCCCTTCCCGTTCTCCCGCCAGGTGTTGACGGCGTCGGAGACCAGGCCCAAGATCCCTTCGCGCTCAAGCCACGCGTTGGCGAAGGCGTACTCGCCGTCGGCGAGCGCGTAGAGCAGGTGGCCGTTGAGTTCCTTGACGCCCAGCTCGTAGAAGCGCCGCACCAACGCCAGGAAACAGCCTTTGTAGGAAGGAATGCCCAGGTTGGTGGCGCCGAGCAGGAACGCCTGGTCGCGCTCGTCGGAGCGGCTGTCGATCAGGTTTGCCGCTTCGGCGTCGGTGCGCGCGACGATGATGCCCGGCACCCGCATGATGTCGAGCTGGAAGCGCGCGGCGTTGAGGCGCTTGATCTGCTCGTCCGATGGCACCAGCACCTTGCCGCCCTGGTGGCCGCATTTCTTGGTGCCCGGCCGCTGGTCCTCGATGTGGTAGCCGGGCACTCCGACCTCGACGAAGCGGCGGATCAGGTTGCGCACGTGCGGGTCACCGCCGTGGCCGGTGTCGGCGTCGGCGATGATGAACGGCCGGAAGTCGTACTCCTTGGCCGCGGCGCGCTGAGCGTCGGTCATCTGCAGGCGCTGGTAATGCTGGTTGCGGTCTGCGGTGAGCAGGGCGCGCACCAGCACCGCGGCGTCGTCGGGGACCTGGCTGAGCGGGTAGCTGGCCAGGTCGGGCCCCGGGTCCTCAGTGGTGGAACCCTTGGCGGAGGTTGCCCAGCCGCCGAGGTAAATGCCCTCGATGCCCATCCGCTTCATGCTCACCGCCTGGCCGGGCGAGTATGGGCCGAATGTGGTGATGCTCTTCTTCTGTGCGTAGAGCTCGCGCAGGCGATCGTAGAAGGCCGCCGCCGCGTCTCGCGCGACGGTGTAGTCGGTGGGGATGGTGCCGCGCTGCTCGACGACTTGGCGAGCCGTGTAGAGGCGGGTTATCCCGGCAAAACGTGACCCATCGATGTATCGCTGCGTGGCGGCGACATCTTGTTCGAAGGGTGTGTGGACCTCATTGTCCGTTTCGATGATGGCCATGCACTTACGCTCCCTGTTCGGCACGTTACTGATGGGTAGCATCCTATCCGTTGCGAGTGAGTGATCGTTAGTGGTCACGCGACTCGCACCCCATCTCGGGGTTGTTCCCCAGCCGGCTGGGTGGCCGGTTCCCTTCCGCGCTTCACAACCACCTGCCCGGCCACGCCGGGTCTTACGGTCGGCTCCACGCTTGACGGCGGCCCCAACTGGGCCGACGGCGGTGGATGGGAGCTCCCACCGCGCGAGGTTGATCGCGGCGTTGTCGTCACGCTGATGCGATACCGAACACGTGGCGCACTGCCAATGCTCGGCCCAGCCGATGTCCTGCACATGCCCGCAGGCATGGCAGGTCTTCGACGACGGGAACCAGCGGTCAGCAACGACCAGCTGCGACCCGTACCAGCCCGTCTTGTAGGACAATTGGCGCCGCGGTGTGGCCAAGGCTGCGTCGGAGAGCCCGCGCCGCCTGGCGCGGGCCCCGGGCAGGCCCTTTTGCCGCAGCATCCCGGCCGCGTCCAAACCTTCCACCACGATCCGGCCGTGGGTTTTAGCCAACCGTGTTGTCAGGACGTGCAGGTGGTGGGTGCGGACATCGTTGACCCGGCGATGCAGCCGGGACAGTTCAGTGGTGCGTTCCCGGTAGCGTCGGGAACCTTTCACACAGCGCGAGCAGGCACGCGAAACATGTCGTAACTCGCGCAGCGCTGTGTGCAACGGGCGCGGGTTCTCGACGCGTTCGATCACGGTGCCGCCAGCGGTGGCCACGGTCGCCAAGTGCCGCACCCCGACATCAACACCAACCCGCGATCCAGACAACGCGACGCTGGGTTGCTGGGGGCGTTGGACAAGCACCCGCACACTCGCGTCCAAACGCGTGCCGTTGCGGCGCACCGAGATCGCCAGCACCCGCGCCCGCCCGGCACGGATGAGGCGTTCGATGCGACGGGTGTTCTCGTGCGTACGGACGGTCCCGATTACCGGCAGCGTGAGGTGGCGGCGGTCGGGCTCGACCCGCATCGCGCCGGTGCTAAAGCACACCCGGTCGTGGTCGCGGCCTTTGCGTTTGAACCGCGGGAACCCGACCCGTTTCCCCGCGCGCCTACCGGCACGGGAGCTCTGCCAGTTCCAGTAGGCGTTCACCGCGCCGGTGATGCCGTCGGCGTAGGCCTCCTTGGAGCATTCGGGCCACCACACCGCACCGGTCTCAGTGTTGACACACACGTCGTCTTTGACGGTGTTCCAGCGTTTGCGTAGCACCTGAAGAGACGGCTTCGCGGTCGCCATCCCAGCCGTGTGCCACGCTTGGATATCGGCTTTCAGGGTGGCCACGGCCCAGTTGTATGCCTTGCGCCGCGCGCCGAAATGCCGCGCCAAGCGGCGGGCTTGATCCTCGGTCGGGTCCAGCGTGAACCGGAACGCCTGCACACGCCAGCCTTCAGGGACGTCAAACCTCGCCATCAGGGCGCACCCCACCATCGCGCTCAGCCCACGCCGCCAAATACATACTTCTGTTCCTACAACACACCACCGACAACGACCGACCACTCACCAGGCAACAGCTGGCACCCCGTTTAAGGACGCCGAATCATCGGTTGCTGCGTGACAGCCAATCCCGCTGGTGACGGATGAACTCTGCGTCGACGACGTTCCCATGACCCGGCACATAGAGGGCGTCGGGTCCACCGATCGCGAGGACCCGGTCAAGGGTTCCGGGCCAGGCCGCGAGATCGGAATCGGCGTCGATCGCGGGGTCCGCGGACTCCTCGACGAGATCACCGGTGAACACCACCAGCGGGGTGTGTTCATCGTCGGCCGGGGGTACGACCACGATCAGGTCCGACGTGGTGTGGCCACGGCCCGGGTGGGTGATGGTTGCGGTGCGGTCGCCGAGATTGATGGTGTCTTCGTACGTTCCGCGCCGCGGCGGGCGCAAGGCCGCGACGGCGCGGTCGATTTCCGCGGCGTCGGCCCCGTAATGCAGCGCGTCGTCGCGAATCTCGTCGGTGGCCGACGACAGGTATTCGACCACCTCGGGCGCGCAGTAGATGTCGGCTTCGGCGAACTGCGAGGATCCCAGGACGTGGTCGAAGTGCTTGTGCGTCAACACAACATGGGTGATCGGACCCCCGGTGATCTGCCGCGCGTCGCGCTCGATTCCGGCCGCTTCGGAAAGCGTGGTGCCTGTGTCGATCAGCAGCGTTCCGGTGCGCCCCTGCACCAGCCCGACGGTGACATCGCAGAACGGCAGCCGACAGCGATGTACGCCGGAGGTGAGCTGCTCCCACGTGAAATGCACCAAAGGAAGATAGCGCCCGCTGAGGGCTGTCGAAAGGGCTGTCGAAAGTACGATTCGGAAATGACCCACACGTCCAAGACTGAGACAATCCGGGTGGACCAATATGTGGCTGCGCCACCGCACACGGTGTGGCGGATGCTGACCGAATCCGAGTTGCTGCGGTTGTGGTTGGCCGAGGGTCAGGTGGCCGCGGTGGTCGGCCACCAATTCACCCTCGACATGCCGGGCTACGGCAAGCAACCCTGCAAGGTGCTCGAGGTCGACGAACCGCACCGGTACGTCTACACCTTCACCGCTGCATGGACCCTCGCCTGGCGCCTAGAGGCCGAAGGCGCCGGCACCCGGGTGTTCCTGGAACTGAGCGGCTTTGATTTGAAGAATAAGACGATGGCCGAGGCCCTCAACTGGATGGGCGCCGGGTGGCGCGACGTCGTTCTGCCCCGCCTCGCGGCCTCCGCCGTACAGGCATAGGTCCAGACCATGCGCGCAGTCGTCATCACCAAACGCGGCGCCCCATCAGTCTTGCAGGTGCAACAGCGCCCGGACCCACCCCCGCCGGGTCCGGGTCAGCTGCGGGTCGCCGTCCGCGCCGCGGGGGTGAACTTTGCCGACCACCTCGCCCGTGTCGGCCTCTATCCAGACGCACCGAAACTTCCGGCAGTCGTCGGATATGAGGTCGCCGGAACCGTCGAGGCCGTCGGCGACGGCGTCGATCCGAGCCGCGTCGGGCAACGAGTTCTGGCCGGCACCCGATTCGGTGGCTACGCCGAAATCGTCAACGTCGCCGCCAATGATTCCATGGCACTTCCCGACGCCATGAGCTTCGAACAGGGCGCCGCGGTGCCGGTCAACTACGCGACCGCGTGGGCGGCGCTACACGGCTACGGCTCCCTGCGTGCCGGCGAGCGGGTGCTGGTGCACGCCGCCGCGGGGGGAGTCGGCATCGCCGCCATCCAATTCGCGAAGGCCGCCGGGGCCGTCGTGCACGGCACAGCCTCGCCCGGAAAGCACCAGAAGCTGGCGGAATTGGGTGTGGACCGCGCGATCGACTACCGCCGCGACGGCTGGTGGAAGGGCCTCGGTCCCTATGACCTGGTGCTGGACGCTCTCGGCGGGACCTCGCTGCGGCGGTCCTACGATCTGCTGCGCCCGGGTGGAAGGCTTGTCGGCTACGGGGTTTCGGCGTTACAGCAGGGCGAGAAGCGCTCGCTGCGCAGGGTGGCCCCGCAGGCATTGGCCATGGTGCGCGGCTTCAACCTGATGGATCAGCTCTCGGAGTCTAAAGCTGTGATCGGCTTGAACATGCTGCGGTTGTGGGACGACCGCGGCACCCTCGAGCCCTGGATCGCGCCGCTGGCCGCGGCACTGGGCGACGGTACCGTTTCCCCCGTCGTCCATGCGGCGGTGCCCTTTGCCGATGCGCCCGAGGCGCACCGGATTCTGGCGGCACGGGAGAACATCGGCAAGGTTGTGCTGGTGCCTTGAGGTTAGCGAGAATGCGTTGATGACGACGAGCACGCTGCACCGAATCGGGTTCCCGGTCGCGGCGCTGGCGTTTTTCATAGCCATTGCCGGCCTTNNGTTCAATACACCTGCAAGGGCGCCAACACTTCGCCGCCGTTGACGTGGTCGGCGCCACTGGGCGCGGCCCTGGTCGTCGACGACCCGGACGCCGTCAACGGGCTGTATATCCACTGGATCGTGGCCGGAATCGCGCCCGGTTCTGGCAGCACCGGCGATGGTCAGACGCCCGCCGGCGGAACCGTTCTGCCCAACACAGCCGGCCAGCCCGAGTACAAGGGCCCCTGCCCGCCGGCGGGCAGCGGCACACACCACTACCGGTTCACGCTCTACCAGCTTCCCAACACGTATGAATTGCCCGGTGGGCTGGCCGGTGTGCAAGCGGCGCAGACGATTGCGGGCGCCGCGACCGCACAGGCGCAGCTCGTCGGGACGTTTGTCGGCTGACGCTGCTTATCGGGCGTCGTCGATAGCCTGATATGCGGCGTTGTAGCCGGGGATGAAGGTAATGCCCGGGCCGCCATGACATCCCGCGCCGCCCAGGTAGAGGCCATCGATCGGAATGGGAAAGTCGAGAAAGCCCCTGGGTCCGGGCCGATTGGGCCCCATCAGATCGGGATGTAGCAGCCCATGGCAGAAGTCGCCTTCGGGCGCGCCGAACATGGTGTTCATATGATGGGGCGCAAACGTGATGTGACGTATGACGATATCCTTGAAGTTCGGGGCGAACCTGCTGATCTTGTCGATAACACGTTGTGCCATCTCATTTTTGAGGTGACCGTGCTGGTCGCGGTTGGCTTCCACCGGGAACGCGTACGCGTACGCGCTGGCGGCGTGCTTCCCGGGCGGCGCCATGCTGGGGTCGTGCACCGACGGGATCTGCANNCCGATCGACTGTTGCATGCCCGCCTCGTTCAACAACTCGCAGGGCGGAGCGAATTCGGGCAGCCCGTCGAGGGCGAAGTGGATTTGCACGAAAGAGGCGCGGTGGTCGCGACCAGATACCCGCGAGACAAGCTCCGCCGGAACGTGTTCAGGCGCGATGAACTCGGTGAGCGTGGTGTCGGGTGACAGATTGGAGACCACGATCGGCGCCGTGATCGTCGACCCGTCGCGTAGCCGCACGCCGGTGACCGCCCCGTGGTCGACGAGGATCTGCTCGACCTTCGCCCGGAATCTGATCTCGCCGCCGTGGGAGACGAAAAGCTCGCGCAGGTGTTCGGTGAGCGCGCCGATGCCGCCCTTGAGTTTGGTCATCATGGCAGTGCTGTTGTCGGGAACCGCCAATGCGAACGCCAAACAAGTCGCGCTGCCCGGGGTATACGGCCCACGGTAGGTGGAATTCACGGCCAGGAATGCGAGCATTCCGCGCATGACCGCGTGCTTTTCCTTGTCCGGCAGGTAGCGGTCGATCACATCCATCGCCGATCCGAAGAGCATCTCGTGGATCGCTCGCCGTTCGGCGTCGTTGGTTGCGCAGGCATACATTTCGTCGAGGGTCTTGGGCGGCTTGCGGACATCGAAGCGGCCGAGTGCCCGTGCGGGTCCCATACTCCAGCCGATCAGTTCAGCCATGCCGGTGACGGCCTCGAAGCCGTGCTTTTCGCCGAGGTGAGTCATCAGCTGGATCGGGTCGCGGTAGAAGACCATCGCCTCTTCGCCGGATTCGCCGATGTTCGTCGACATCACGTCGGGCTCCACGGCGGGCAGCGTGTCCAGCCCCAGCTCCTTGGTGATTTCACTCGCCGTCGGGAACTGCACCGAACCCGCAATCTCGTACCGGAAGCCGTCGATCAACTCGACGGTTGCCGCCATGCCCCCCGCGTAGGTGTTGGCTTCCAGGCACACCGTGCGCAAGCCTGCGCGTTGCAGAATCGCCGCGGCGGTCAGTCCGTTATGGCCGGCACCCACCACGATTGCGTCATAGTCAGTCACAGCGCTCAAGAATATGTCAGTACTGACATAATTGGAAGAAGTCAGATACGATCGGTGTGAGATGACTGTGCTAGTCCGGAAGCCGACCAACCGTCATGAGCTACGCCGACGTTCGACGCATGAGGCGCTTCGCCAGGCTGCGTTAAAGTGCTTTGCCGGTAGAGGATTTGCGAATGTGACCGTGACAGAGCTGGCGCGGGAAGCCGGCGTCACCGAACGCACCTTCTTCCGGCATTTTCCAACCAAGGAAGCTGTGCTCTTCCAGGATTACGAGACCCAGTTGGAATGGCTGGCCGAAGCCCTGGCGCAGCGTCCGGCGTCCGAGTCGCTCTTCGATGCGGTCCTGGCCAGCGTCGCCGCCTTCCCGCACGACCTTGAAGTGGTGCGGCAGGCCGCCACCGCCCGCGCGGAGTTGATCAGTGCGGATCGAATCGCCAGTCATTTGCGGGTGGTGCAGTCCTCTTTCGCCGCCGTGCTGGCGGAGTTCGTCAGGAATCGCAAACCCAACGTCGCGAACGTCGATCTTGTGGCCGAGGTTGCGGGCTCCGCAATCGCGGCGGCCCTTGTCGTGGCAGTCGAGAATTGGGGCCGCAATGGTTGTGCGGGCGACGTCGGTGAAATCGTCGCCGCCAGTGTGGATCTGGTTCGATCAGGTCTGGCACCGCTCGCCTAGGTCGCAGTCGGCGTTCGGGTGGCGAGGCGAAGCAACCCATTGCGCAACGCGTCGTCGCGGTGCCCGGCATCGAGTTCGACCAACGCAATCTCGGCAACAGCAGCGACCAAGAGCGCGGCGATCGGCTCGGGCGTCGTCCATCCGAGCACAACGAGGTCGGGCATGATGCTCGAAGATATCGTCGACGGTCTCGGACCCATGATGCGATTCGCGGGGCCCCACCCCAAGCACACACGCGGAGGAGAGTCTGGTTTGCTCGGCCTGGTGGACATTGCATCGGTCGACGAATTACTCACTACGACGAGGTCGGTGCGCAGGCGTCTCGACCTGACCCGGCCGGTCGGTCGCGACGTGATCCTCGAATGCATTCGGCTGGCCATGCAGGCGCCGACGGCGAGCAACGCGCAGGACTGGCGCTGGCTGGTGGTCACCGATGCTGACAAACGCGCCGCGATCGCCGACATTTATCGGAGCATTGGGGCTGAGTACCTTGCCTACGCCGCCGCGACCGCGACCGATCCGCAGACCCAGCGCGTATACGCCGGCGCGGTGAGCCTGACTGAGACGCTGGCGCAAGTCCCCGTGCACGTCATCCCGTGCCTGGATAACCGCATCGATAACTCCAATATGTTGACCGCGGCATCGGCTTGGGCGTCGATCATCCCGGCCGGCTGGAGCTTCCTGCTTGCCCTTCGGTCCCGCGGATTGGGATCGGTGTGGACGACGATGCACCTGGCCAAGGAGAAGGAGGTGGCCGAGTTGCTCGGTATCCCGGCCACCGTCACGCAGGCGGCGCTGTTCCCCGTGGCCTACACGATCGGCACCGATTTCCGGCCGGCCAAGCGGCCACCCGCGGAAAGCATCACCTTCTGGGACAGTTGGGGTCAGAACTGATGCAGTCCTACACCGCGCGATTTCACGTTGACGCACCACCGAGGAAGGTGTGGCGGGTGCTACACCCGCCGGTGCCGCCGGACGCTCCGCGGCCGCGGGTTCTCAAATGGCCCAGCGGCAGCATGGAAATCCTCAACGAAGGCGACCAAGCCGGCGAGGGTCTGGTACGTACCTGTATCTACCCAGTGCCCAAGTACCTGCTGTCCGGCGGCAGGGCGCGATCGTGGGAGACCGTGACCGAGGCGGAGATCAACAAGCTGTCCCGCTATATCGCGGTCGGCGCACCGCTGTGGTCACGCGCCGAGGGCTACCACGAACTCGAGGAACAGCCTGACGGCACCACCGTGTTGACCTTCCACGAGACGTATCACGCCTACAACCCGGTGTTGCGCTTCTTCCTCGAGCGCCCGGTGCACGCCAGGATTTCTCGCGACAACCTTGAGACCTACGAGCACGCGCTCGGCTACGCCGGCAAAGTGCGGCGGCTGCCCTAGTAATGCCCCGCGTCAACGTCAAAGTCGGAGCAAGAATGGTTCGGTAGACTGTCTTACTATGAGCTCAAAAGCAGCACCCGTTGCGGCTCGGTTCGTCGCTGCCGGACTGATGCTGGCGGGCTTGGGCGCGTTTGCGGGCGTGGCCGCCGCCGATCCGACGCCCGATCCGTCGCCCGCAGCGTCTGCATCGCCGGCACCCGCGGCGTCGCCCTCGCCCGCGCCCCCGGGACAGCCAGCGAAGACCACCATGGACCACGATGGCACCTTCACTGTGGGAACCGACGTCGTGCCGGGCATCTACAGTTCCGCGGGCCCGGTCGGCAGCGGTACGTGCTACTGGAAGCGGATGGCCAACCCCGACGGCGCTCTGATCGACAACGCGATAAGCAAGAAGCCGCAGGTCGTCCAAATCGACGCAGGCGATAAAGCATTCAAGACTTCGGGTTGTCAGCCGTGGCAGTTGACCCCGGATGCCACTTTGCCAAGTCAGGCCTCTACAGGACAGGTGCAGGGCACTCTGGGCATCCTCGGGAGCCTGCTTGGTGGCGCTCAGCAAGCTCCTCAGCCCAGTCAGCAGGCTCCTTCCACGAGTCAGCAGGGTCCTCCACCCGGTCCTCCACCCGCTCAGCAGGCTCCCCAGTCCTGACGCATTCGGCCGCCGTGGCGCATCGATCGCAACAGGTGCTCGTGGTTGGTGCCGGTGTCAGTGGCTTGACCTCGGCGCTGTGTCTGGCCGAGGCGGGGTGGCCGGTACGGGTTTGGTCGGCCGCACATCCGAAGCAGACGACATCGGTGGTGGCCGGCGCGGTTTGGGCGCCTCCACGCCCAGCGGAACGTGCCGCCGAAACGCTGGCCTGGACCAAACGCTCCCTGCAGGTGTTTCGAGAGCTGGCCAATGATTCCAGCACCGGAGTGCGCATGGCGCCCGCGATGGTCGTCGGCAAGCTGACCGCCGCCGAGTCGATGGCGTCCGCGGCCTCGCTGATCCCCGACCTACGGCCGGCTGACCCGAGCGACATTCCCGCCGGTTTCAAAGCCGGGTATCGCGCCACGATGCCGATGACCGATATGCCGCAATACCTTGCCTACCTGACAACGAGACTGGCGCTGGCCGGCTGCGAAATCGAAACACATCGCGTGCGCTCGCTGGCCGAGGCCGCCGACGCCGCACCGATAGTCGTCAACTGCGCCGGCCTCGGCGCCGCAGCGCTGGCCGGCGACGACACCATGCGGCCGCTTTTCGGCCAGCATGTCATCCTCGCTAATCCCGGTCTGGAGCAACTGTTTGTGGAGATCAACAACGGCCCCGAATGGACCTGTTACTTCCCGCATCCGCAACGGGTGGTGTGCGGCGGCATCAGTATCCCCGGCCGGTGGGACACCACCGCCGACCCCGATATCACGGACCGGATTCTGCGACGCTGCCGCCGGATCGAGCCGCGGCTTCGTGAGTCCGAGGTGATCGAGACCATCACCGGGCTGCGCCCCGACCGCCCGTCGGTGCGCGTGGCGGCTGAGCCGCTCGGGCGGGCGCGGTGCATCCACAACTACGGCCACAGCGGCAACGGCGTGACTTTGTCCTGGGGTTGCGCCCGCGACGTGGTGCGGCTGGCGGGCGCTGATTAGCGGTGAGTGCCGCGCCGAACCACCAGCGACAACACCCAGCCCACAATCGACAGCAAAATCGCGGCCCAGATAGCCGTCCACCAGAAGTGGTCGATTCGTAGGCCCCATCCGGTGGTGTGTTCGGTGATCCGGGCGGTGATCCACAACATGATCGCGTTGACGACGATATGAAACAGCCCAAGCGTCAGGATGTACAGCGGGAAAGACAGTAACCGGACGATTGGCCTGATGAACGCGTTGACCAGGCCGAAGATCACGGCGACGACGAAGATGATGCCGAGCTTCTGCAACGGGGTGTGGCCGCCGACGAAGGTCAGCCCGTGNNTCGGCAACTTGCGGTCGACACCCCTATCCGCGCGAAACGCATCAACAATGGGCTCGCGCCGGCGGCCTTGGTGGGCCACGATGCAAACGTGACAACACAAAAGCCTGACAAGAACAAGATCACCGGTGATCAGCGGAACTCGTTCATTGCGGCGATGTTGGGCTGGACGATGGACGCTTTCGATTACTTCATCGTCGTGTTCGTGTATGCCGATATCGCGAAGACTTTCCACATCAGCAAGGCCGAGGTCGCCTTCGTCACGACGGCCACCCTGGTCATGCGCCCCGTGGGTGCCTTGCTGTTCGGGCTGTGGGCCGACCGGGTCGGACGTCGGCTCCCCCTGATGGTGGACGTGATGTTTTACTCCGTCGTCGGCTTCCTATGCGCGTTCGCGCCCAACTTCACCGTTCTGGTGATTCTGCGGCTGCTCTACGGCATCGGCATGGGCGGCGAATGGGGGCTGGGCGCCGCGCTCGCCATGGAGAAGGTGCCCGCCG